>JALZMG010000468.1 GCA_030858325.1 Actinomycetota bacterium
GGTCGGGATCGGTGAGCACGGCCCAGATCGCGCCCCCGTCGACGGGGACGTCGGCGACGGATTGATTGCGCGTCGAGAACGTGGTCACGAAACGCGCACCGCCTCAGACGGCCCAGCAGTCGAGCGCGATCGCGGTGCGGTCCTCGAGCGCCTGGCGGATGCCCGAGTACACGGTGCCGTCGAGGATCAGTGCGGCATGACCGACGACGCGCAGCCAGCACTGCGACTGGACCTTCACGTTGACGGCGCCGTCGAACAGCGTGGCGTTGTCGACGGGGCGCACCAGCTCGTCGTGGATGGTGCGCACCGTCGTGTAGCTGACGGACCCGATCGTGTCGTCGCCGGCGTTCAGCGCGGCGAGATAGGACGAGCCGATCGCCATCTGCTGGCAGGCGACGACGGCGGCACAGTCGCCGAAGCCGAGGAACGCGACGAGGTTGGCGGCGGCCGTTCCGCGGTTCGGTGTGCCGAGCGTGACGAGGCTGTCGACCTCGGCGGCGCCGCCGAAGTCCTTGACGTACGACCTGGCGACGAGCCCGCCCTGGGAGTGCCCGACCAGGTCGACGCTGGCGGCCCCCGTCGAAGCGCGCACGCCGTCGGCGAAGCGGTCGAGCGCCTGCGCGCTGAGGTTGATGTCCTGCGTGCCGAGCGTCGGCAGCTCGAAGATGTACGTGGGGTACCCGTCGGCGCGCAGGCGGGCCGCCAGCGGCTCGTTGGCGAACGCGGGGGAGAACGTCCCGGCGACGACGATCACCGGGTCCTTGGCGGCGGCGGCGTCGACGGGTCTTGTCGGCGCGGCCGGGGCGAGGACGACTGCGCCGAGGGCGCCGCAGACGGCGGCGAGCGCGATGAAGTTGGCGGTGGGGCGCGGGCGACGGGACATGGTGGTTCCCCCAGGCTGCCGGGTGGGACGATCGGCGCAGGACGTTACCGGCAGCCGTTCGAATGCGCCGGTCGCGCGTCTCCGTTCGCGGCAATCGTGTATCAGCGACGCCTGTCGCAGCTCTACTGAGCATGAACTACGACGAGCTTCTCCTCCGGTCCGAAGCGCAGCGCCGTGCCAACGTCGGCGTCGTCCTCATCCATGCCGTCGCCGTGTCCGAGCTGCGCCGGGCATGCGCCGGCGGGCTATCGGACGCCTGCGCGTTCTGGCCCGTCCGGTCCGCCTGGCTCGGCGCGCGCCCGGCCGCGCCGAAGCGGGGGCCATTCCCATCCACGCCTGACGATCTTCTCCGGCGGGCCGTTGGCGGCTGGCGGCCCGTCGGAGGAGCAGCGGACGGGCGCCGGTGTGCGACGGTGGCGTCGTGGAAGACCGTACGCCTCCCCAGGGATCGCTGGAGCCGATCGAGCGGGCCTCCGTCGAGGAGATCCGCGACCTCCAGCTGCAGCGCCTGCAGGCCACGCTGCGCCGGGTCTATGACCGCGTCGAGCACTACCGGCGTGCCTTCGACGCCGCCGGCGTGCACCCCGATGACTGCCGCCAACTCGCCGACCTGGCCCGCTTCCCGCTGACGACCAAGGACGACCTGCGCCGGCAGTACCCGTTCGGCATGTTCGCCTCGCCGCGTCACGAGATCGCCCGGATCCACGCCTCCTCCGGCACGACCGGCAGGCCGACGGTGGTCGGCTCGACGGCGGCCGACCTCGACGCGTGGGCGTCGCTCGTCGCCCGTTCGATGCGCGCCAGCGGCGCGCGGCCGGGCGACCGGGTCCACGTCGCCTACGGCTACGGACTGTTCACCGGTGGCCTCGGCGCGCACGCCGGTGCGGAGCGCCTCGGGTGCACGGTGATCCCCGTCTCGGGCGGCATGACCGAGCGGCAGGTGACGTTGATCCGCGACTTCGAACCGGACGTCATCATGGTCACGCCGTCGTACATGCTGGCGATCGTCGACGAGATGCGGCGTCAGGGCGTCGATCCGGCGGCGACGTCACTGCGCATCGGGATGTTCGGCGCCGAGCCGTGGACGCACGACATGCGCGTGGAGCTGGAGGCCACGCTCGACCTGCATGCCGTCGACATCTACGGGCTGTCCGAGGTGATGGGGCCCGGCGTCGCCTGCGAGTGCGTGGAGACCAAGGACGGCCCGCACATCTGGGAGGACCACTTCTACCCGGAGGTCGTCGATCCGGTGACGGGTGAGGTGCTCGGCGACGGCGAGGAGGGCGAGTTGGTGTTCACGACGCTGACGCGCCAGGCGATGCCCGTCGTGCGCTATCGGACACGTGATCTGACCAGGCTGCTCCCGGGCACCGCCCGCCCGGCGATGCGGCGCATGCAGAAGGTCACAGGGCGCAGCGACGACATGATGATCGTGCGCGGCGTCAACGTCTTCCCGACGCAGATCGAGGAGCTGATCCTGCGCGTCCCCACGCTGTCGCCGCACTTCCAGTGTGTCCTCACGCGCACCGGTCGGCTGGACGAGCTGCGCGTGCGTGTCGAAGCACGTCCGGGCATAACGCCGGAGGCGACGACTGTTGCCGGGACCGGGCTGCGCACGCTCGTCAAAGACGTCGTCGGCGTGACGGTCGACGTCGACGTGGTCGAACCGGAGGCGATCGAGCGCTCGCAGGGCAAGATGCGCCGCATCGTCGACGAGCGCGGGTTGCGGTGAGCTGAGCGTCAGGGCCCGAGGAGCTGATCGACCGGCGCATGGTCGTCGGTCAGCACGTCGGCGCCGCCGGTGAACTCCTCCAGCCCGTCCGGGTCGGCCAGCACCTGATCGGTGTCGCCGCGCGCCGCGCTGGCACGGGTGATCGCGCCCGCCGGGATCGGCGCATCGGAGGCGACGAGGATGAAGTTGCCGCCGGCCGTGGCGGCCAACCGCTCGGGCGGGCCGACGATGGCGACGTGGTCGAACACGGCGCGCAGCGTGGCCACCTCGGCGCGCACGAACCCGAGCGCTCCCTGATCGATGACGTTCAGCGCGTAGACGCCATCGGGACGCAAGACGCGGTCGACGTCCTCGACGAACTCGCGCGTGGTCAGGTGCCACGGCACGGACCGGCCGCCGAAGGCGTCGCCGATGACGAGTGCGGCGGAGTCCGTGGCGACGTTGCGCAGGTTGTTGCGGGCGTCGCCGGTGACGACGCGCAGGTCGTCGTCGAGCACGAGACCAAGTTGCTCCTCGTCGAGCTCGACGATCGACGGGTCCAGTTCGAGCACCAGGCTGCGCGAGCCGGGACGCACGGCGGCGAGGTAGCGGGGGAGCGAGAACCCGCCACCGCCCACGTGCACGGCGTCCAGCGGCTCGCCGGGGGGCGCCGTGGAGTCGATCACGTCGGCCATCGACTGGGCGTAGGTGAGCTCGAGGTACGTCGGGTCGGCCAGATCGATGTAGCTGTGGCGCAACGTGTCCAACCACAGCGTGCGGCCCGTCGGCCGCTCCGAATCGACCTCGACGCGCGCGCAGAAGTACGCCGTCTCGACCTGGCAGGGACCGTCGGCGATCACGGAGGCGCCAGACGACGCCGCGGCGAGGGCGACCGCTCCGGCGACGAGCTGCGCCGGGAGTCGACGACCGGAGCGCAACCACAGCGTGACGCCGGCGACGACGAGGAGGCCGCCGACGACGATGATCACGGGCGTCGTCGGGAACGCGGCGACGAGCACGAAGCCGGTGACGAACACACCGACGAGTGACCCGGCCGTGCCGATCGCGGACAGCGAACCGACGACCGTGCCGGTCTCCGCCACGGAGTCGAGCTGGATCTTGACGACGAGCGGCGTGACGGCGCTGAGGATCGCCGAGGGAAGGAAGAAGCCGACGGCGGCGAGGAAGACGATGACTGGTGGGCTCGGGCCGAGCCCTACGCTGCCGAACAGGCGCACGAGGGGCACGGCGGTGATGGCCAGCGCCCCGCCGCCGACGAGTGCGCCGGGCAGCAGTCGCCGCGGATCGTGGCGGTCGGCCAGCCACCCGCCGATCCATGCACCCGTGGCGATCCCGGCCAGCACGACGCCGATGATCCCGGTGTAGGTCTCCAGCGAGACGCCGACGTACGGGGCGAGCAGGCGGCCGGCGAGGATCTCCAGCACGAGCACCGAGCCGGACGCGACGAAGACGAGCGCGCCGGCGAGCCATCTGGGCATCGGCCGGACGGTACCGGCTGCGCTACGCGACGAGCTGGAAGCCGGCCTCGTCGACGGCGGCGCGGACGTCGCCGTCGGCGAGCGGCGAGTCGGAGACGACGGTGACGAGGCCACCGTCGAGTTGCACGTCGACCTCGCGCACGCCGTCGAGCTTGGACAGCTCCTCGCTGACCGCGGCGACGCAATGGCCGCAGGTCATGCCGGAGACGGTGTAGGTGCTGGTCTGGTTCATGAGTGCCACGATATACCCGCTGGGGGTATCTGGCAACCGTCGTCGAGCATGGTCAGCCGACGAGTGCGTGGTAGATGGCGACCGTCCGCCGCGCCGCCTCGGCCCACTCGAACGACTCGACCGCCCGGCGTCGCCCGGCCGCCCCCATCCGCGCCGCCAGCTCGGGGTCGCCGGCGAGCGTGTTCACCGCGGACGCCAGCGCCGCCTCGAAGGCGCCAGGGTCGGCCTCGTCGTAGTCGGCGAGCAGGCCGGTCTCGCCCTCGACGACGACCTCGGGGATGCCGCCGACGGCACTGGCGACGACGGCTGTGGCGCAGGCCATCGCCTCCAGGTTGACGATGCCCAGTGGCTCGTAAATCGAGGGACAGACGAAGACCGTGGCGTGGGCGAGCACCTGGCGGACGTCCTCGCGCGGCAGCATCTCGGAGACCCACACCACGCCGTCACGGGCGGCGCGCAGGCGGGCCACGGCGGCCTCCGTCTCGGTGGCCAGCTGCGCCGTGTCCGCAGCGCCGGCCAACAGCACGACCTGGACCGCCGGATCGAAATCGAGCGCCGCGCGCAGCAGGTGGGGGACGCCCTTCTGGCGGGTGATCCGCCCGACGAACACGGCCGCCGGCCGGTCGAGGTCGATGCCGAGGCGGCTGACGACGTCGGTCTCGGCGACCGGACGGTAGAAGTCCGTGTCGATCCCGTTGTGGACGACGTGCACGCGATCCGGATCCAGTGCCGGGTAGCTGCGCAGCACGTCGACCTTGGACCCGGCGCTGACGGCGATGATGGCGTCGGCGGCCTCGTAGGCGGTCCGTTCGGCCCACGACGAGACGCGGTAGCCGCCGCCCAACTGCTCCGCCTTCCACGGCCGCTGCGGTTCCAGCGAGTGCGACGTGACGATATGCGGAACGCCGTGCAGCAGCTTCGCCAAGTGGCCGCCCATGTTGGCGTACCACGTGTGCGAGTGGACGATGTCGCAGCCGGCCACCCCGGCGGCCATCGCCAGGTCGGCCGACAGGATCGACAGCACAGGATTGGCGCCAACGAGCCGCGCGTCGTCCTCGGCGTGCGCGGTCGCCCCGTCTCGTGGAGCCCCCATGCAGTGCACGTCCAGCGCGACGAGCCGGCGCAGCTCCCTCGCCAAGAAGTCGACGTGCACGCCGGCGCCGCCGTACACCTCGGGCGGGTACTCCCTCGTCAGCAACGCCACCCGCACGGTCGGCGAGCGTACCGGCCGCCCCCGGAGCGTGACGGCGCCGGCGATCACGCACGCGATGAGCGATGAGACGCGTAGCGCCGCTCATCGCTCATCGCGCTCGGGTCGTCGAGCGGCGGGCGAGGATCGCCTTGAGGTAGGCGCCCTGGGGGAAGCCGACGGGGTGGTCGGCGGGGTGGCCGGTGCGGGTGACGACCTCGAGGCCGTGGCCGTGGCGCGCCGCCTCGTCGGCGACGGCGGCGAAGAACCGCTCGGCGGGAACCCGGCTGGAGCACGACGCTTGGAACAGCAGCCCACCGGGTGCCAGCACGTCGAGCGCCAGTGCCGTCAACCGACGATATGCGGCGACGGCCCGCTCGACGGCGGCCTGGTTCTGGGCGAACGACGGCGGGTCGACGACGACCACGTCGTAGCGCCGGCCCTGTGCCCCAGCGGATTCCATCGCCTCGAACGCGTCGCCGACGGCGCTCGTGAACCGGCACCGGCGCACGGCCGGGCAGGCTTCGTT
>JALZMG010000476.1 GCA_030858325.1 Actinomycetota bacterium
TTCCCGCGCCCCCACTGCGTCGACGAGAGCCGTCGGGTCGGTCGAAGTCGGGAACGACAAGTCGTTGGCGTTCATGTCCTCGTCGTCGCGGCGTTGCCCGGCGCGGATGTCCGAACAGACGGCGAACTTCGCCAACGAGGTCGACGCGTCGTTGGCCCACGCCTTCACCGACCGCGAAAGCAGGTTGATGGACGGCACGAGGAACAGCACCGACCCACCACGACCGACGAGTCGCTCGGCGAGACGCAACGAGGTGAACGTCTTGCCGGTCCCGCACGCCATCACGAGCTGGCCGCGCTCGTTCGACTCGAACCCGGCGACCACGTCGGCGATCGCCGCGTCCTGGTGCGGGCGGAGCTCCTTCGGCTCCGCCAGGTTGAGCACCATCGGCCGGTCGATGTCGAACTGCGACCAGTCGACCAATGAGCCCTCCAAGTCCTCGACGCGCCACAAGTTGATCGGTTTCGAGTTCAGATCGAGGTTCGAGTGCAGGTTCGACGACTCTGCGCCTGCCGTTGACACGATCAACCCGGACGAGAACTCGGCCTGCGACAACATCGCCACGAACGTCGACACGTGCCCCCACTGCAACACCGCGTCGGGTGAGTAGAACTTGCACTGGATCGCCACCAGCGCACCCGTGCCCGCCTCCCGGGCCACCAGGTCGATCCCGGTGTCGATGCGCCCGTTGCGTCCGGGACAAACCATCCACGACCACACTGCGTCGAAATGCGCCGATCACGGCCCCGTCCGGTATCTCGTCCCACCCGATGACCGGCGGCAACGCGTTCATCGCGCCAGTCTCCCACCCGCCGGCGGGCACGGGCGGCCCGACCGTCGCCGCCGGACCCGCCGCTACGGTTTCGGCCCGGAACCGGCCGGCAACGCTCCGGCGCCCCGTTCCGACCCGGAAGGACGACCTCATCGACACCCAGACGCTGCTGGCGACGGCGACCGAGTTGCGCGACACCCTGCGCGACGTCCCGCTCTCGATGGAGTTGCCGGGGGCGGCTGAGGCCCGGGAGCAGGCCGCGTCCGCCGTGCGCCAACTCGACGACTACGTCTTGCCGCGCCTACGCAACGTGGACGCGCCGGTGCTCGTCGTCGTCGGCGGCTCGACCGGCGCCGGCAAGTCGACGCTCGTCAACACCCTCGTCGGCGACGAGGTGTCGCGGCCGGGCGTGCTGCGCCCGACGACGCGCAGCCCGGTCCTCGTCCACCACCCCGACAGCGAGCGCTGGTTCGGCGACGACCGCGTCCTGCCGGATCTCGCCCGCGTCCGCGGCGGCCCGTCGGAGTCGCCCGACCACGTCGAGCTGGTCGCCCGGGAGTCGGTCCCGCCCACGCTGGCTCTGCTCGACGCCCCCGACATCGATTCGGTCGTCGATGCCAACCGGGCGGTCGCGTCGCAGTTGCTCGACGCCGCCGACCTCTGGCTGTTCGTGACGACGGCGGCGCGCTACGCCGACGCCGTGCCGTGGGCGTTCCTGCGTCGAGCCGTCGCCCGCGGTGTCGGCGTCGGGCTCGTGCTCAATCGCGTCCCGCCCGGCGCCACCGGCGAGATCGGGTCACACCTCGGCGAGATGTTGCGCACGGAAGGGCTGGGCGAGGCCCCGGTGTTCACCGTCGAGGAGCAGCCGCTCACCGACGGCCGCCTACCGGAGCCGGCGGTACAGCCGCTGAAGTCGTGGCTGGGGGCGCTGGCCGCCGACCACGACGCTCGGGCCGACCTCGTGCGGCGCACGCTGGTCGGCACGATCAACGAGCTGGCCACGCGCAGCGACCGGGTCGCCGGCGCCGTCAAGTACGAGGGCGAGATGCTCGACTGGATGGCCGGCCGGGCCGCCGACGCGTTCGACCGAGCGACGTGGAACGTCGCCGTCGACGTGCGCGACGGCACCGTGATGCGGGGCGAGGTGCTGGCCCGCTGGCAGGATCTCGTCGGGTCCGGCGAGTTCTTCCGCCGAGTGCAGTCGACGATCGGCCGCCTGCGCGACCGCTTGACGTCGGCCGTGACCGGGCGCACCCCCAACGCCGAGCGCTTCCAGGGCGCCGTGACGTCGGGCGTCGAGCAGCTCGTGCTGGAGCACGCCGCCGCCGCCGTCGACGAGATCGTCGGCCAGTGGCGGGCCCAGCCGGCCGGCGGCGCCCTGCTGACGGCCGAGGCCGAGGGCGGTCACGACCTGACCCGCCCGTCGAGCGATCTGCCGGCGCGCACCGACCGGATGGTGCGCGATTGGCAGGCGGGGCTGATGGACCTG
>JALZMG010000484.1 GCA_030858325.1 Actinomycetota bacterium
GGTGACGACGATGTCAGGCCGCAGCGACAACCTCGGTACGTCCTTGACGTAGTTACGAACGGCGGAAAGCGCACGCCGCGTCCAGCCGACGCCGGCCGCTGCGCCGCACCTGGCGAGATGATCGAGCCGTTCAACAAGGACGCCGCGCGCCACGGCTGGGCGATCGATGGGCGCTTTGGGACGGAACGGTCCCCTCTGCGCCCACCGGTCGGCTGAGGTCAGGCGCTACTCGTCGCAGGATGCCTGATAAAACCACTGGTTGATCTCGGGGTCCTCCATGTTGTCGGCGGTGGCGACGACGAAGTCGGTCTGGATCTCCGGTGTCACCTCCTCGCCGAGTACGGCGAGCACGGCCTGCTGGACGCCCTGGTAGCCGATGTCGTACGGCTTCTGCATGACGAGCGCCTGCACGTCGCCGGCCTCCAGCTGCTCGACCTGGGCCGGACCGGCGTCGAAGCCGACGACCTGCACGTCGCCCTGCACCCCGGCCTGCAGCAGGCCGGTGGCGGTGCCCTGGGCGGAGAACAGGTTGGTGGCGAAGATGCCGGCGAGATCCGGGTTGGCGGCCAGCGTGGCCGTCACGATCTCGGCGGCGCGCGCCGGCTCGTTGTTGCTGAACTCGGTGCCGATGTACTCGATGTCCGGGTACGTGGCGATCTGCTCCTCGAAGCCCTGCTGGCGCAGGTCGGTGGTCGAGATGCCCGGGTTGACGTTGATCACCATCACCGTGCCCTCGCCGCCGATCATCTCGGCGAGCGCATCGGCGGCGGCTACGCCTCCGCCGAAGTTGTCCGACGCGATCCGCGATGCGCCGATCGTCTCATCGTTGACGACGGTGTCGACGAGGATGACCTGGATGCCTTCGTCCTGGGCGCGCTGCAGCGCCCCGGCGGAGGCCTCGACGTCATTGGGCGCGACGAGGATGGCGTCCGGTGCGCTCGCGATAACCGAGTCGAGGATCGGGTTCTGCAACGTGGCGTCGAAGGCGTCCGGCCCCTGCACGTCGACGGTGATGCCGCCGATCTCTTCTGCCGCGTCCTGGACGCCGCACTCCATCGAGATGTAGAACTCGTCGCCGATCACGCCCTGGACGAACGTGAGGTTCAGGTCGAGGTCGTCCGGGAACGTCAGCTCGGCTGCCGCCTCGGTACCTTCGGCCTCCGTGCCGGCCGGTTCGGTGGCTTCCGCTTCAGTGCCCGCTGGTTCCGTGCCGGGTGGTTCGGTGCTCGCTCCTGCGCCTGCTCCGAACATGGCCAGCGACGCCAGCCCGACGACGCCGACGAACGCAGCGCCGCGTATGGGTGTTCTTCTCATGGTTCCCCCTCTTGCTTGGTGGTTGTTGGTGGATGGTGGGAAGGCCTGGTCGACCTGAGCCGCATGCGCCGGAGCCCGCCGGTTCCACCGGCGACCCGCCGCCGGTACTGGTCGAACCACACGGTGGCGACCAGGACGAGGCCGATGATAATGCCCTGCCAGTACGGCTGAACGCCGAGGATGATGATCCCGTTGCGCAGCACGCCGGGGATCCACACGCCGACGACCGTGCCGGCGATCGAGCCGACGCCGCCGAACACGCTGGTTCCCCCGAGGGCGGCCGCGGCGATCGCCTCGAGCGGGTCGGACTGGTGGCCGCCGATCGAGGTCGTGTTGAAGCGCGCCAGCGAAAGCACGCCGCCGAATCCGGACAGCGCGCCGGCGAGCGCGTACACCTTGACGAGGTGGCCGGGCACGTTGATGCCGACCCGTCTGGCTGCGTCGGCGTTCGAGCCGATCGCGTACGTGTGCCGCCCGAACACGGTGAGGTGCAGCAGGATCCCGACGACGGCGACGACGCCGAGTCCGACGAGCACGATGATGGGGATCCCGGCGACGCGATCGTTACCGAGCCCACTGAGCGTGCGGTTGGGGACATTGACCCCGTCGGTGATGATCTGCGCGGCCGAGACCCCCGCCAGCATCGTGCCGAGGGTGACGATCAGGGGCGGCACCTTGAGGTACGCAACACCGATCCCGTTGATGATGCCGACCAGGACGCCGACGCCGACTCCGGCGGCGATCCCCAGCGCCGCGTCCAAGACCCCCTCACCGCCCGCGTTGATGATGGTCTTGGCAGCGACGACCTCACCGAGGATCGCCACGGATCCGACCGACAGATCGACGCCCGCCGTGATCAGCACGAACGTGGCCCCGCACGCGACGACCGTGAGCACGGCGACGTTCTGCGCGGTGAGGATCAGGTTGTTGGTGGTGAGGAAGCGGTCGTGGGCACGGATCGAGAAGAACAGCACCTCGGCGGCGAAGATGGCCACCGTGTACAGCGCGGTGACCGAGCCGAGTCGCTTGAGCAACCCGCGCTGGCCGCCGGCCTCCTCGGCGTCGGTATGTCTGCCGTCGTCGACCGGGGTGGTCGGCTCGAACTTGGCCGGCGCGGTCATCGGCCTGCTCCGGCGACGTCGATCTCGGTGGCGTCGGCTGGCGCCTCCACGGCCACGTTGGAGTACACGCCGGTGATCGCCGAGACGAGCAACTCGACCGTGGCGTCTTCTCGGTCGAACGTCGCGGTGCGTCGGCCGAAACGCAACACTTCGACGCGGTCGGCGACGTCGATCACGTCCGGCAGCGTGTGGGTGATCAGCACGACTCCGAGCCCGCGGTCGCGGATCTGGCGGATCAGGTCGAGCACCCGCCGTGTCTGCACCACTCCGAGCGCGGCGGTGGGCTCGTCGAGGAAGATCACCCGCTTCGCCCACATCGCGGAGCGGGCGATCGCCACGGCTTGGCGCTGCCCGCCCGACAGCGACATCACCGGCGCCGAGACGTCCTGCACGGTGGTCACGCCCAGGTCAGCGAACGCCGTCATCGTCGACCGGCGCATCGCCCGCTTGGCGGTGAAGACGCCGAACCGACGGAGCTCGCGGCCGAGGAACGCGTTGGCCGCCGCGTCGAGGTGGGAAGCGAGGGCAAGGTCCTGGAACACCGTTTCGATGCCCAGCCGGTGCGCGTCCATCGGCGACCGGAACACGACCGGCTGACCGTCGAGCAGGATCACGCCGTCGTCGGGCTGCTCGACGCCCGACAGCACCTTGACGAGTGTCGACTTGCCCGCGCCGTTGTCGCCGATGAGCGCGGTGACCGTCCCCGCCTCGACCGCGAAGTCAGCGCCCTGCAGCGCCTGCACCGTGCCGTAGGTCCGGACGAGCCCGCGACCTTCGAGCATCGGGGTGGATGCGGTGGTCATGGAACCTCCCTCATGATGCGTTCCTCTCGGCGGGGACGGCGCCGGCGAACGGGGCGTCGAGCACGCCGGCGGCGATCCCGGCCATCGCAGCCGCGCCGACGGCGCCCGGCTCCCCGAACCGCGTTCGTACGGCGGACGGGAAGCGCCGGTGGGTGGCGGCTTCCACCGCCGGGTCGCGCAGCCATCCGCCTCCGAGGATGACCCCGTCCGGCTCGCCGAACCAGCGCTCGAACCGCGAGGTGACGTCGGTGGTGCTGTCGTCGGTCGCGGCGACGGCCGCCCGCCACAGCTGCTCGGGGCCGATCCCTTCTCCGATCCCGGAGATCGCCAGCTCGCCGCCGGCGAACGCCACGGTGAGCCTTGGGTCGGCGTCGAGCTGGGCCGCACGTGCCGCCACCGCATGGCGTTCGTCGGCGCCGGCGAGGCCGACGAGCCGGGTGATGCGGTCGAGGATCTGCCCGGTGCGCAGCCCGATCATGACCATCAGCCGGTCGGGCACGACGGTGCGACCGATCGTCGCGCCGAAGTCGACGATCTCGGCGACGGTCGACTCGGCGACAGGTGGCGACACGGCGACGGTGAGTGCGTCTGCGGTCCCGAGCGACTCGAACAGCCACCCGGGGTCGGTGGCGCCGACCGCGAACGCGGCGACCTGGTGGTCGTGGCCCCCCACCACCAGCGTGGCCCCGGCGATCGGCGGGAACGACGCCTGGCCGGCACCCTCGATTCCGAAGCGGGCGTCGCCGGGAAACAAGGTCTCGTCGACGCCGAGCAGCTCGAGAGCATCCGGCCACCACACGCCGGCGTGCAGATCGTGCAACCCGGTCCGTCCGGCGAGGCTGATCTCGGCAAACTGGTCGCCGCCCAGCGAGTGCACCACCCACTCGGCCACGTTGAGCCAGCGCCGGCCGCGCAGCTCGCCAGAGGACAGCTCGGCAAGCTTGAACACGGTGGCGATCGGATTGAACGGCACCCCCGTGCGCACCGGCAGGTCGGGCAGCCCGCCGGCGACGCGATCGACGGCGCCGCGTTGGTCGTACCACGCGACGATCGGGCTGACCGGTTGGCCGTGCGCATCGAGAAGCACTCCCGATTCGCCGACGCTCGTAACACCGACGCCCAGTACGGGGCGGTCGCATTCGGCGACGGCGCTGGTCAGCACGCCGCGGACGGTGTCGGCCAGCGTGGTGGCGTCCATCTCGACCTTTGCGCCGTCGACGACCCACGGCGTCGCCGACGCCGCGGTCGCCAGCTCGTGACCGGCGAGGTCGACGACGACGGCCTTCACCCGCTTCGAGCCGGCGTCGAGGCCGACCAGTACGCCGTCGCTCATGGCGTTCCCCGGCCACGCAGGCCGTCACTGCGTTTCCCGGCCACGCATGCCGCGTTTTGCCGCTCCTCGGCTGGCGCCTCGTCGCTCGCAACCGTGGTGGTCGTGGCGCTCGCGCGCTCGCAGGTGGCGTGGCTGCTCACGATCCCATATCCCACTCGATCGGGTCGGCGGCGGCCGGATCCGGCGGCTGCGCGACAATCGCCGTCACGGCGCCGTCGAACGTCAGCTCGCCGGCGGCGTAGGGCACGACTAGGGCGTCGCCGCGGCGGATCGGTCGCCGCTCGCCAGACCAACCGAGCGTTCCCTCGCCGTCGAGCACCACGACCACCGCGAACGACGCCGGCACCGTCACCGGTTCGGCGGTGACGGACACGGACCAGGCCCGGAAGTACGGCTCGGCGACGTCCGGCAGAATGGGGCGGAGCGACCCCTCGTCGGCGCGGCGGACGAGCTGGTCGAGCGCCTCGGAATCGATCGCGTCCTGGCGCACGGCGTCGATCGCGACGTCGAAGCCGAGCCCGACGTGCCCGTCGGCGGGTCCGTCGGTGTCGAAGCCGCGCCACTCGAGCAGGATCGAGAAGTCCGTCGGCTCCTGCAGCTCGACGATGAAGATGCCTTCGTCGATCGCGTGGGGCGTGCCGCTGGGGACGAACACACCGTCGCCCGGATGCACGGTCAGCGGGTTGAGCAGATCGAGCATCGTTGACGTGTCCTGGCCTGCGACCAGCCCGGCCCACTCGTCGCGCGAGACCGGTCGGTTGGCGCCGACGAAGACCGTGCCGCCGCCGGCCGGAGTATCGATCACCGCCCAGGCCTCGCTCTTGCCGAACGGGCAGTCGAGGTGGCGGGCGGCAAAGTCCCGCGTCGGGTGGATGTGGACCGGCAGGCGCTGCCCGGCATCGAGCAGCTTGACGAGCAGCGCCGTCGAGCCGTTCCAGCGGGCGATGTGGTCGGGTCCGAGCCAGGCATCCGGATCGGCGGCGACGATGTCGGGCAGCAGTCCGGCCTGGCCGAGGTCGGTGATTCCGACTCCGTCCGACCCCCAGCGGGCCACGGTCGAGCCGAGCCAGTCCTCGGGTCGCTTCATCGGCCCGTCGCCGATCGGCAGGCCGCGCAGCGCGGCGATGCGCTCGCCGCCGAGGTAGAAGTGGTCGAACACGTTCGGCGGCAGCGGCAACGGTGACTTGCTCATCGACGCACCAACCGGTGGCTCTCGCGCAGCAGCAGCGGCGTGTCGAGGCGAACCATGCGTGGTGGGCCGCGGTAGCCGGCGAGGCGCTCGAGGGCGAGCTCCGCGGCGCAACGGCCGAGCTCGACGGGATCGTTGTGGACGACCGTGACCATCGGTTCGGCAATGAGGGCGGCGTCGAAGTCGCTGAAGGCGACGATCGCTGGGGCCCACCGGAGCGCCCGTAGTCGCGAGAGCAGACCGATCGAGACGGCGACGTTCGACGAAAACACCGCGGTCGGCGGGTCGTCGAACGCGAGCATCCGCCGGATCACCGGTTCGACCTGATCAGCGGACGGGATCGCCGCGTCGATGAGCTGTTCGTCGGCCGGTAGATCGGCCGCGGACAGCGCGTTGCGGTAGCCGATCAGGCGTTCGCCGGTGGTGTAAATCGACGGCGTGGCCAGGAAGGCGATCCGCCGGTGCCCGTGGTCGAGCAGCAGGCGAACGCCGCGTTCGGCGCCACCGGTATCGGCGGCGACCACGGCGTCGATGTCGGCGCCGCGGGCTGGACGGTCGAGGCACACGACCGGTGTCCCGGCTGCCGTCACGGCGGCGAGGTGGCTCTGGTCGTCGGTCGTCGGCACGAGCAGCAGCGCCATGACTCGGCGCTCGACCATTGCCGAGACGATGTCGTGCTCGTGGTCGTCGCGGTCGCGGAGCGAGGCCGAGAGGATGAAGCGGTCGGGACGGGCGATCGCCGCCTCGACGCCACGCAGCACGCCGCTCCAGAAGGGATCGCCGACGTCGGCGGTGACGACACCGAACATCGACGTGGTACCCCGGGTGCGCAGCAGGCGGGCGAACTCGTTGGGCTTGAAGCCGAGCTCGGTGGCGGCGGCGAGGACCTTGGCGACCTTGTCGGGCCTGACGTTGCCCTCGTTGTTGAGCGCCCGGGAAACGGTCTTGGGCGACACTCCGGCGCGAGCCGCGACGTCGCTGAGTGTCGCCACGCGCCGGCCCGTCGTGGGATCGCTCACACCGTCGCTCCGAGGCGACCGACCAGCGCCGGGTCGGCATAGCCGGCGACGGGATGCGCTACCGACGCGGCGGCATAGGTGACGCCGGCGTGGACCGCGTCGGGCAGCAGGCGACCCTGCTCGATCGCCGCGAGCGTGGCGCCGAGCAGTGCGTCGCCGGCGCCGATCGGGTTGACAACGTCGACCGTCGGGGCATCGACAAAGCCGGCACCGGCGGGGCCGTGGAAGGCGGCGCCGTGACGCCCCGCCGACACCACCGCACCGCGTGCTCCCACGCTCGCGAGCGCCGCGGCGGCCGCTGCGGCGCGCGCAGGGACGGCCTCTCGGTCGCCGTCGTCACCGGCCTCGACCGCTTCGCCGCGGCGATGCCCGTTGCCATCGGTCAATCCGGCGAGCGCGGTCTCGGCCTCGGCCAGGTTGGGGCTGAGCAGATCGGCGCCGGCCCGGGCTGCCGCCAGCAGATGGTCGCCGGCGACGTCGACGGCGACGAATCCACCTCGGGAGTGAATGAGCTCGATGAGCTGGCGATGGGCGTCGGCGGGAGCTCCGGGGGGCGAACTCCCGCTGATCGCCACGACCGAGCCCGGTTGGAGCTCGGCCGAAACGGCATCGAGCACTCGCCGCCAGGCCCCGGAGTCGAGGGGCGGTCCCGGCTCGTTGATCACCGTCGCCCGCCCGGACTGCTCGAGGATCACGGTGGTGCCGCGGAGTTCGCCGTCGACCGGGACCGCGGCCACGTCGAGGTGTTCGGCGGCGAGCATGCCCATGGCGAAGCGGCCGAGCTCGCCGGGGAACGGTCCGACCAGCCGCGCCCGCGCGCCCAGCGTGGCGGCGGCGCGGCACACGTTGACGGCCTTGCCACCGGGTGTGACGGCGACGTCGGCTGCCCGCAGGACCTCACCCGGGGCGAGGGTGTCGAGCCGAACGGTCCGATCGATCGTCTGATTGAGGCCGATGACCAGCACTGCGTCCCCTCGCGGCGGCTCGGGGGCCGCGTGTCCACGTCCGCCGCCCCTTGACATCGATGTCAGATTCTGACATCGATGTCAAGGGCATGACTGTCTATTGCGCTCGCCGGCCACAACACTTGCTGCCTGCGCAGCATGTGGCCGCTCGTGATTGCGTTCCGCCACGGCG
>JALZMG010000512.1 GCA_030858325.1 Actinomycetota bacterium
CGCATGCTCTGCAGGATCGAGCGTTGCCACAGCAGTGTGAACCGTTCGGGCTCGAACCCGGCGGCGCCGCCGGCCAGCGCCTGGTGCATCTCGGCCGTGCGCGTCGCCAGCAGCTCGGTGACGACCATCGTCGCCGCCTCCTCGCCATTGGCGTCCGGCTCCGACACGAGCCGCTCGACCTCCCGGGTCAGCACATCCTGGCTCCACTCCCACAGGTCGGTGTCGTTGTGCACGGCGTCGTGGACGACGACGACCGTGGCCGCCGCCGGCTCGCCGTCGAGACGCACGTCGAGCGTTCCGGCGACGCCCGGCACGTGCGCGAACCCGTTGGCGCGCAGGTGCAGCGGCAGCGTGATGTCGGGGTTCTCGCCGGCGGTCAACTGGCGAATGAGCTTGGCGATGACTCGCGAGGCGATGAGCACCGACGAGTTCGACTGTTCGACCGACATCGGGTGGGCGTCGCGAGGGTCGGCGCCCAACTTGGACAGCCCGGTGCGCCGCGGCTGGCCCTCGGCTACCGCCGTGCGGCCCCGGCGGGTGCGCCGACGAAGTGCCGCGCCGGCCACCACGGAGGCGCCCTCTGGCGCGACCATCGCATCGACCAGCGCACCGTCGTCGAGGCTGGCGATCAGCGCACCGGGGTACATGTTGTCCAGCTCGACGCCGCGCCCCTCGGACGTGCGCAGCACGGGGACGCTGTAGCGCTGGTCGTCACCCTCCGTGAACGCGGTGCGCACGATGATCAGGGCGACGGTGCCGTCCAGGGCGACGATGTCTTCGACCCCCACGTCACGGACGATCGCCCCCTTGCCGGCGAACCACCGCCGTCCGGGCAGCCAGCGGGCGAGGGCGCGCCCGAGCGGCGCCCGGCGTCGCAGCACCTCCTCCCACGTTCCTGCCAGGTGCGGCGGGCCGCCGCCGTCGGCGACCGTCTCCCCGCTGTCCAACTCGAACCAGAAGAACCCGTACGGCGCCAGCGTCAACGGGTACGCCCGCTCGCCGATCGGCGCAAAGCGGTTCTGCCCGAACAGTTCGATCGGTGCGGCGCCGGTGAACTCGCGCAGGTCGAGCTCGACTTGTTGGGCGAGGCGCGACAGGTTGGCGACACAGAGCAGCGGTCGTTCGCCGTCGAGGCTGCGCACGAACGCCAGCACGTGGTGGTTGTCCGGATCGAGGAACGTCGTCGCGCCCCGGCCGAGGACGCGATGGCGCTTGCGCAGCGCGATGAGCTGCTTCATCCACGACAGCAGCGACGCCGGGTTGGCGGCCTGGGTCTCGACATTGACGCTCTCGTAGTGGTAGCCCTGCTCGGTGATCAGTGGCATGTAGAGGCGGTGCGGGTTGGCCTGGGAGAAGCCGCCGTTGCGATCGGCCGACCACTGCATCGGCGTGCGGACGCCGTTGCGGTCGCCGAGGTAGACGTTGTCGCCCATCCCGATCTCGTCGCCGTAATAGAGCACCGGTGTACCCGGCAGCGAGAAGAGCAGCGCGTTGAGCAGCTCGATCTTGCGACGGTCGTTGCCGAGTAGCGGTGCCAACCGCCTGCGGATGCCGAGGTTGATGCGCATCTCCACGTCGGACGCATATGCCCGCAGCATGAGGTCGCGCTCTTCGTCCGTGACCATCTCCAGCGTCAGCTCGTCGTGGTTGCGCAGGAACATCGCCCACTGCCCGCCCGGCGGCGGCTCGGGGGTCTGCTCCATGATGTCGACGATCGGTGTGCGCTGCTCCAGCCGCACCGCCATGAACAGGCGCGGCATCACCGGGAAGTGGAAGTTCATGTGGCACTCGTCGCCTGCGCCGAAGTAGGCGGCGGCGTCCTCCGGCCACTGGTTGGCCTCGGCCAGCAGCATCGTCCCCGGGTACTTGGCGTCCATGCGTGCACGCAGCCGCTTCAACACGTCGTGGGTCTGCGGCAGGTTCTCGCAGTTCGTTCCCTCCTCCTCGTGGAGGTAGGGGATGGCGTCCAGCCGCAGCCCGTCGACGCCCATCTCCAGCCACTGGTCGAGCACGGCGAAGACGGCCGTCTCGACAGCCGGGCTGTCGTAGTTGAGATCGGGCTGGTGGGAGTAGAAGCGGTGCCAGAAGTACGACTCGGCCTGCCCGTCCCACGTCCAGTTCGACGATTCGAAGTCGGAGAAGATGATGCGCGCGTCGGCGTAGCGGTCCGGGTGGTCGCTCCACACGTAGAAGTCGCGCTCGACCGTGCCGGGCTTGGCCTTGCGGGCCCGCTGGAACCACGCGTGCTGATCGGACGTGTGGTTGATGACGAGCTCGGTGATGACCCGGATGTTGCGCTCGTGGGCGGCGGCGAGGAAGCGCTTGAACGAGCGCAGGTCGCCGTAGTCCGGGTGGACGGTCGCGTAGTCGGCGATGTCGTAGCCGTCGTCGCGCAGCGGCGACGGGTAGAACGGCAGCAACCACACGGCCGTGATGCCGAGCTCGGCGAGGTAGTCGAGGCGCTGGGTCAGGCCGGTGAAATCGCCGACCCCGTCGCCGTTGGAGTCGGCGAACGCGCGCACGTGCAGCTCGTAGATGACCGCGTCGCGGTACCAGTCCGGCGGTCCGGCGATCGTTGCCGAAGGCGCGGCGACCTGCGCCGCCCGTTGGCCGCGGCTCATGGCGTGGTCATCGGACCGGCTCGACGGTGAACACGTGGCCAGGAGCCACGGCGGGATCGAGGTGGACCCAGTTGAACGCGCCGTGCCACTGGCTGCGCAGGCCCGTCAACTGGTCGACGACGACGTAACCCGAGTCGTAGGGCAGGCCGATCGCCGCGAGGTCGACGTCGACCGTCCCCGCCTGGACCTGATGGGCGTCGAGATTGGCCACGACGAGGACCGGCGCGCCGACGCCATTCGGGTCGGTCTTCGAGTAGCACAGGAGCGCCTCGTTGTCGGTCTCGTGGAAGCGCAGCGTGCGCAGGTGCGCGAATGCGCCGTGCTCGCGGCGGATGCGGTTGAGTGCGGTCAGGAGTGGGCCGAGGTGATTGGGGTGGTCGGGGTGCCATTGGCGCACTTGGTACTTCTCGGAGTCGAGATACTCCTCGGACCCGGGACGCATCGGGAGGTGTTCGAGCAGCTCGAAGGCAGGGCCGTAGACCCCCCACGACGGTGAGAGCGTGGCCGCCAGGAGCGCGCGGCTGGCGAACATCGCCGGCCCGCCGGTCTGCAGCTGCTCGGTCAGGATGTCCGGCGTGTTCGGCCACGCGTTGGGCCGGAAGTAGTCGACCGTGCGCGTCGCCAGGTCCTCGAAGTACTGCCGCAGCTCCCACCACGACTGGCGCCACGTGAAGTACGTGTAGGACTGGTTGAAACCGATCTTCGCCAACCGCTCCATGACCCGCGGGCGCGTGAACGCCTCGGCGAGGAAGATCGCTTCGGGGTGGTCAGCGCGGATCGCGGCGATCGCCGACTCCCAGAACGCGAACGCCTTCGTGTGCGGGTTGTCGACGCGGAAGATGGTCACGCCGTGCCCGATCCAGAAGCGGATGACGCCCTCCAGGGCCTGCCACAGCGCCTTCCAGTCATCGCTCTCGAAGTCGAGTGGGTAGATGTCCTGGTACTTCTTGGGCGGGTTCTCGGCGTACTGGATCGTGCCGTCCGGGCGGTGGGCGAACCACTGCGGGTGCTCGGTGACCCACGGATGATCGGGCGTGCACTGGAACGCGATGTCCATGGCCAGCGTCAGCCGGCGTTCGGTGCAGGCGGCGACGAGCGCGTCGAAGTCGTCGAGCGTACCGAGATCGGGGTGGATCGTCAGATGCCCGCCCTCCGGTGCGCCGATGGCCCACGGGCTGCCGACGTCGTCGGCGGCGGGCGTGGTCGTGTTGTTGCGACCTTTGCGATGGATCGTGCCGATCGGGTGCACGGGCGGCAGGTACACGACGTCGAAGCCCATCGCCGCCACGTCGTCGAGCCGCCCGACGGCGTCCGCCAGCGTGCCCGGCGGACGCTGCGGGGCGATCGTCGAGCGGGGAAAGAACTCGTACCAGGCGCTGAACCTGGCCAACTCCGGGTCGACGTCGATGTGGACCGGGGCGGCCAGCGTGGCGCTCGGTTCGCGCTGCCCGGTGCGCCAGAAGAGGTCATCCAGCGCGTCCGGGCCGTGCTCGTCTGGCTCGACGTCGTCGGCGTCGGGGACGTATCCGTCGCCGGCCTCCTCGGTGTGCGGTGG
>JALZMG010000532.1 GCA_030858325.1 Actinomycetota bacterium
GGACGCAGCCTCGTCATCTCGTCCCACCGCAGCGAGCGGCCCAACCGGATCGTGGATCCTGGCGAGCTGTTCGGCCAGCTCGGCCAGGACTGCTGGATCGACATCGCGCCGCCACGCCCGTTGGAACGCCCGCCGGCGCAGCGCTGCGCCCAGGCAGTCGGTGGGGGTCCGGCACAGCCAGGCGCCTCGGCCGGCGGCCGTGCGGCTGACGACGGCGCGGCCGTCGTCTGTGATCGCGCAGCGCACGAGGGCCGACTGCGGTCGACGGAGGCGGCACCCGACACAGGTCCGCTCGGGCTCGGCACGGTCATGCGTCGTCGTCGTCCGTTCCACGATCCGTCTCGCCGTCGCTGGTCTCGACGCCATCGGGGTCGACGAGCGAGGGATCGTCGGGAGCGTCGCTGTCCCCGGGCGTCTCGACGGCCGGCTCGCCATTCGCCGCGCCGCCGACGGCTGCGGCAGCTGCGGACTCCGGCTCGGCATCGACATCGGCGGGCATCTCGTCGTCGCCTGGCGCATCGTCGCCCGCTGGCGCATCGTCGCTCGACGCAGTGTCGGCAGGCGGCGCATCATCGGCGACAGGCGTCTCGGCTGCGCCTTCGCCGGCACTTGCCGGTGCTGCCGACTCTGGCGGCGCGATGTCGCCGCTGGCGGCGGCGGCCTGCGCGTTCCACTCCGTCTCGCTGATCACGCTGCCGTCGGCGGCGTGCCATTCCATCTCACCCGTCGCTGCGTTCGAGACCCACTGGCCCTCGGCGTACTCGACCTGCTCCTCCTCGCGTCGCGACGGGACGCCGTCGGCGAGCTGGGACTCCGAGCGGATGTCGATGCGGACGCCGGTCAGGCGGGCGGCCAACCGGGCGTTCTGCCCCTCCCGCCCGATGGCCAGGCTGAGCTGGTGGTCGGGGACGATGACGTCGGCCTGCGTGCCGTCGTCGGCGACGATGACCTGGGAGACCTTGGCCGGCGACAGCGCCTTGGCGACGAAGTCCTGGAAGTCCTCGCTGAACGGGACGATGTCGATCTTCTCGCCGCGAAGCTCGTTGACGACCATGCGCACGCGGCCGCCGCGCGCGCCGACGCAGGCGCCGACCGGATCGACGTTGTGGTCGTTGGACCACACGGCGATCTTCGTGCGGTGCCCTGGCTCGCGGGCACACGCCTTGATCTCGACGACGCCGTCGGCGATCTCCGGCACCTCCAGTTCGAACAGCCGCTTGATCAGGCCGGGGTGGGTGCGGCTGACGACGATCTGCGGGCCCTTCGCCGTACGCCGGACCTCGACGATGTAGGCCTTGCAGCGGTCGCCGGGCTGCGGGCGCTCGAACGGCACTTGCTCGGCCTGCGGCAACAGGGCCTCGACACGCCCGAGGTCGAGCAGCGTGTAGCGGGTGTCGGTCTGCTGGATGATGCCGGTGACGATGTCGCCCTCGCGGTTGGCGTACTCCTCGAACTTGCGGTCCCGCTCGACCTCGCGGATGCGCTGGCTCATCACCTGGCGGAACGTCTGGGCGGCGATGCGCCCGAGCTCTTCCCGCTTCGGCGTGTCGTCGCGCTCGTTGATCCAGTTGCCGTCCTCGTCGACGTCGTAGGCGGTGAACGTGAAGTCCATCGTCTGCGGGTCGACCTCGACGACGACCTCGTCGGCGGCCCCCTGGCGGCGCTTGTACGCCGACGCCAACGCGTCGACCAGGACGTGCAGCAGCGAGTCCTCCGTCAGCCCCTTTTCCTGGGCGAGCAGGCGGATCGCTTCGCTCATGTCGAGGTTGCTCATGACGAGTGCTCCTTTGTCTCACGGGCCGTCTCACGTGCCGGGCGGGCGCCGCGCTTGCGCCCACCGTCACGGGCGCCCGTCGGCTTCGGGGAGGCGGCCCAGACGAAGACGGTGCGCGCCCTGTCGATCTGCTCCAGCGCGATCACGCGCTCGACCGGCCCGTCCGGGCCGTCGACGCTGAACGTGGCGGTGCGCTCGTCGGCGGCGACGAGCGTGCCGGTGATCCGCCGCTCCTCGTGACCGACATCGGCCAGGCGGACGGCGACGACCTTGCCGACCTCGCGCTGGAAGTGGGCCGGCGTGCGCAGAGAACGTTCGACACCGGGGCTGGTGACCTCCAGCGTGTAGCGACCGGG
The DNA here is from genome assembly GCA_030858325.1 of Actinomycetota bacterium. Taxonomy (GTDB): domain Bacteria; phylum Actinomycetota; class Acidimicrobiia; order Acidimicrobiales; family Ilumatobacteraceae; genus JALZMG01. Next base: position 2,131 of record JALZMG010000532.1, read on the forward strand.
CACCGGGTCGTGCTCGTCGAGCTCTCTGGAGACGAGCCGGCTGGCGAGGGCCAGCCGGTCCAGCGTGACGCCGCTGGCAGAACCCGCTGGCGTGTCGAGCGTGACGCGCAGCGTCCCGCCACGGTGCTCGACGTCGTAGATCTCGAGCCCGAGATCGGAGGCGACGGGCGCGGCCAGTTCACGCACGCGGGCCAGCACGGGACTGTCCGGTTCGCCGATCCTGGCGACCACATCGACCTCCTTTCACGAAACAAGGCGTGGGCCGGAGCCCACGCCTCTCGGTTGCCCAGCACACCAATAGAAACGGTGGACCAGCATATCGGCCCCCTCTGCGTGCGAGCGGCGGCCGCCTCTGACCCGAGTGTTTGCGGCCGTCCGAGGGTTTCGTGCGGGACATCCCCTCACGAAACGCTCGGATGAGTCGGGTGGGAGGCCCCGGGTAGCGTGCCGCCGTGCTGCGGATGTCGACGTTGTTCCTGCGGACCCTGCGTGAAGATCCCGTCGACGCCGAGGTCACGAGCCACAAGTTGATGGTGCGCGCCGGGTACATCCGCCGCGCCGCGCCGGGTGGGTTCACATGGCTGCCGCTCGGGTGGATCGTCTACCGCAACGTCGAGCGCGTGATCCGCGAGGAGATGGACGCGGCCGGCTTCCAGGAGGTCCACTTCCCCGCCCTGCTCCCCCGTGAGCCCTACGAGCTGAGCGGGCGCTGGACCGATTACGGCGACAGCGTCTTTCGGCTCAAGGATCGCCGCGGCAACGACTTCCTCCTGGCGCCGACGCACGAGGAGATGTTCACGCTGCTCGTCAAGGACCTCTACGCCAGCTACAAGGACCTGCCGCTCGTCATCTACCAGATCCAGACGAAGTACCGCGACGAGGCCCGCCCGCGCGCCGGCCTCCTGCGCGGCCGCGAGTTCGTGATGAAGGACTCCTACAGTTTCGATCTCGACGACGCCGGCCTTGCCCGCTCCTACGCCCGCCACCGCGACGCGTACATCTCGACGTTCGAGCGGCTGGGGCTGCGATTCGTCATCGTCGCCGCGATGTCCGGGGCGATGGGCGGGTCGGCGAGCGAGGAGTTCCTCGCCCCGATCGACGTCGGCGAGGACACGTACGTGCGCTGCACGAACTGCGACTACGCGGCGAACGTCGAGGCCGTGCGCGTCCCCGTCCCCGCGCCGTTGCCGCTCGAGGACGCGCCGCCGGCCGTTGTCGCCGACACGCCGGACACGCCGACGATCGCCACGCTCGTCGACCTGCTCAACGCCCGTGACGACCTGCGCCGCGCCGACCGGGAGTGGGCCGCCGGCGACACGCTGAAGAACGTCGTCGTCATGCTGCGCCACCCGGACGGGCACCGCGAGCCGCTGGCGATCGGCGTGCCCGGCGATCGCGACGTCGACATGCGGCGGCTCGAGGCGGACGTGCTGCCGGCCGAGCCCGAACCGTTCGGCGAGGCCGACTTCGCCGCCGTGCCGGCGCTCGTCAAGGGCTACATCGGCCCCGGCACGCTGGGCGCGGCGTCGGCGAGCGGCATCAGGTACCTCGTCGATCCGCGCATCGTCACCGGTACGCGGTGGGTGACGGGCGCCGACGCGCCGGGCCACCACGTCGTGGATCTCGTCGCCGGGCGGGACTTCACGCCGGACGGCACGATCGACGTGGCCGACGTGCGTGCCGGAGACCTCTGCCCCTCCTGCGGCGGGCCGGTGGAGCTGGCCAGGGG
>JALZMG010000542.1 GCA_030858325.1 Actinomycetota bacterium
GGGGCGACGAGACGTTGCTCGACATCGGCTGGCTGCACCGCACCCAGCCCCAGCGCATCGACGAGACGGTTGCGCTCATCGGACAGTGCGTCGCGCCGTTTCTGCAGCGCTTCGGCGAGCGGCTAGAGCCGGCCACGGTGGCAGTGGTGGAGCGGTTCACCCCGCGCGTCGGCGCCTACCTCCACGGGTGGCCCCGCCCATGGACGATCATCCATGGCGACTACCGCGCCGACAACCTGTTGTTCGGCGGCGATCGGGTCGTCGTTGTCGACTGGCAGACCGTCGGACTCGGTCCCGGGCTGTTCGACGTCGCCTACCTGCTCGGTGCCAGCGTCGTAACCGACGACCGGCGTCGGCACGAGCGGGATCTCGTTGCCCGCTACGTCGACGGTGTCCGTGCCCACGGCGTGCAGCTCGACGGCGAGGCGGCGTGGACCGAGTACCGGCGCTGCTCGTTCGGCAGCCTGCTGATGGCCATCGTCGCCCCGATGCTCGTCAAGCAGACCGAACGCGGCGACGAGATGTTCATCGCCATGGCCGACCGGCCGGCGCACCAGATCGCCGACCTGGACGCCGAGTCACTGCTCGCTGACTGACTGATCGACGGAGAGAGATCGTGCCCAGACTGACACCGCTGGACGAGTACTTCGTCCACCAGATTCCCGAGCCGCTGCCGAACGTGGTGACCCACCACCAGCACTGGCGGGAGAGCCTGTTCTTCGTGCTCCACCCGCGTGACGGGCTTGGCGACGTCGTCATCGTGACGATGGCCCACTTCCCGGCCCGCCAGGAGATGGACGCGCTGCAGCTGGGCACGATCGGCGGCCAGCCGACGATGGCCCGTCACGCCCGCTCGGCGGCCCGCGATCCGCACACGTTCGTCGTCGGGCCAGTGCGGATCGAGGTGGTCGAAGCGTTCAGGACCGTACGCCTGGCGGTGGACGACGTGCCCGAAGCTCCCGTCGCCCTGGACCTGACGTTCACGGCGCGCGGCGCCGCGTACGGGCTGCGGCGGGGGACGATGCGCGCGGGGCACGAGCTGATCTGGGACCAGAGCCACATGCTCCAGTCGGGGACCTACAGCGGCACGTTCACCCACGAGGGGCGGACGTACGAGGTCCAGGACTGGTGGGGCCAGCGCGACCACTCGTGGGGCATCCGCGATCATGCTCGCTGCCCGTTCTGGATGTGGCTGGCCGTCCAGCTGCCCGACGGCATGCTCGGCGTGTGGCACTGGGAGCTGGCCAACGGCGCCCGCGTGTACACCGACGGCTGCTTCGCGCCGGCCGACGGCACCGAGCCGGTGCCCGTCGTCGACATCGCCCACGATCTGAATTGGCTCGACGCCGAGGGGGGCGCGGTCAGTTATGCGCGTGACGGGACGGAGGTGGCCGGCATCGGCGGGCGTGTCGAAGTGACGCTCGACGGGGGCACGATCGTCGGGTTGGAGGCGCGCGGGCGGTGGGCGCAGCGCTACGGCGAGCTCGGCGGCGGGCTCAGCCAGGTCGAGGTGACGACCGACGACGGCCGGAGAGGGACGGCGATCTACGAACTGACCGGCGCCCACCATCATCGCTACTTCCCGATCCCGCGCGCCGAGCACCTGTCGCCGAACGGCTGATCCAGCTCGCCGCTCGCCGCTCGTCAGCGGGCGCCGTCGAGCCCGGACCAGGCCAGTGCGGTGACTGCGGCGACGACGTCTTCACGGCCCATCGACTGCTCCTCCGCCCACCAGTCCCCGGCGGCGTGGACCATGCCGACGATGGCGTGCGCCCAGAGTTCGGCGTTGGCCGCGTCGCGCTCGGCGCGCAGGAACGCGCTGTGCAGCAAGTCGGTGACCTGCGACGACACCTGGCGCACGAAGCTCGACGTCGTATGGCCGGCACGCACGTCGTGCTGGACGAGGAAGCGGTAGAGATTGTTGTCCTCCTCGACAAGGGCGAGGTAACCGTCGATCGAGGTACGCAGCACGCCCTCCGGATCCTCGTGGTCCCACTCGCTCAGGCTGGCGT
>JALZMG010000063.1 GCA_030858325.1 Actinomycetota bacterium
CGGTTCCCCGCCTCACACCCTGGTCGCCCGCCACAGGCGCACGGCGTCGGGGATGCCCTTCATGACGGCCGGTCCCAGTTCCTCGAAGCAGACACGCGCGGAGCAGCGCCACCCGAACTGCCCAGGAGGTTGACCACGTTTGGTCCGTAGGTTCGAGAAGTGCCACGGAACGACAAACGATCAGGAGCGATGACCATGTCCGAACGAGACGGCTACATCCCCGGTGTCCCCTGCTGGGTCGACACCACCCAACCCGACCCCGACGCGGCCCTTGACTTCTACGGCGGGCTGTTCGGGTGGAAGTTCGAAAACTCAATGCCCGAGGGGTCGCCCGGCAGCTACTTCATCGGCCGCATTCGTGACGGAGACGTCGCCGCAGTCGCCTCGATCCCGGATGGTGTGCCGCCGGCGGCGGTGTGGAACACGTACGTCTGGGTCGACAGCGCCGACGAGGCTGCGGCCAGGGCCCGCGACGCCAGCGGCGCGGTCGTGGTCGAGCCGTTCGACGTCATGGACGCGGGACGGATGGCGGTACTGACCGATCCGGAAGGGGCCGCGTTCTGCGTCTGGGAGGCGAGGGACCACAAGGGCGCCAAGGTCGTCAACGAACACGGCGCCGTGAACTTCAACGGCCTCGCCACCAGGAACGTGGAAGGCGCCAAGGCGTTCTACGGCGCCGTGTTCGGGTGGCGGACCATCGAACTGCCCTCCGCCGAGATGTGGACCCTGCCCGGGTACGGCGACCACCTCGAAGCGTTCAGCCCGGACCTGCGCCAAAAGATGGCCGAGATGGGTGCACCCGAGGGGTTCATCGACGTCGTTGCTGCGCTCGAACCGATCGCCGCCGGTGACTCCACGACACCGGCGCATTGGAGCGTCACGTTCGGTGTCGACGACGCCGACGCCACCGCCAGGGAGGCGAAAGCGCTCGGCGGCGAGGTCGTCACCGGTCCCGTCGATGCCCCATGGACGAGAATGGCCGTCATCAAGGATCCGCAGGGGGCGACGTTCGTCGCCAGCCAGTTCGTCCCGGAGAACAAAGACCTCGCGTCGTAGATCGATCGACGTCCTCAGGCGCGACGCAGCGAGTCGGGGGTCACGACGCCGTCGCGGTACCCGGTGTAGCGGTCGCCGAGCTCGGCCCACGTCCCCGCCATCGCCGCCTGCAGCCAGGCGACCCGCCCGCCCATGGGTACGCCGGGCGGCGATGGGATCTCGGCGACGGTGGCGTCGACGACGGCCGTGACCGCCCAGCGCCTGGCCAGCGCGGCGGCCGTCTCCTGGCACCGACGTAGTGGGCTGGTGGCCAACGCTGGTGCGGCGTCGGCGCCGAGCGGCGCCAGCCGGTCGGCCAACGCCGCAGCCTGAGCCATCCCGACGGTGTCGAGGCCAGGATCGACGTCGTCGTCCCAACCCGCCGCAGCCCGGCCGTGGCGGACGAGGTAGACGCGTGTCATCGAACGAGGAACCCGGTGCGCAGGCCGGGCGGCGCGCCGGGCTCGATGAACCACTCCGTGCCGAACAGCGTGTCGAAGGCGTCGCGGGGGATGTTCAACATGGCGGTCACGTCCGTCGTCTGGCTGGCATGCGCGGCGAGCGCGGCGCGCTTGGCATCGATGTAGTCGGAGACATCCACAGCCAGGTGCAGTTCGGCCTCCGGCGTGCCGAACGGGTTGCCGTCGTCAGCTGGCCCGTCGATGTCCCACTCCTCGCCGTCTGGCGCGCCGAGTTCTCGGAGCGACTCGCTCAGCCGGCGGCCGGCGTCGCGGTTGAACGTCGACTCGAAGCGCTGCGGCGTGCCGGCCAGGTCGGCGGCGCGATGGCCGACGCGGTGGACCTGGATGTGATCCGGATGGCCATACCCGCCGTGCCAGTCGTAGACGACGACGATGTCGGCGCGCTCGTCGCGCAGCAGGTCGGCGAGACGGGCGCCGGCCTCGTCGATGTCGGCCGACCAGAACGAGCCGGCAGCCGCGTTCTGTTCCCAGCCGTGCATCCCCGAGTCGGAATAACCGAGCCACACGACGCGCTCGATGCCGAGGATCTCCGCCGACCGTGCCGTTTCCCGACGCCGGCGATCGACGAGCGTCTCGCAAGGCGCCAGGTCGTCGGGCCTCTCGCCGTGCTCGCCGTTCGTGCACACCACGAGCACGACACGATGCCCCTCGGCCGCGGCGCGGGCGATCGTCCCACCGGTCCCGCTGGCCTCGTCGTCGGGATGGGCGTGGACGAAAACGATGGTGCTGTTCATCACGCGGCGGTGCTCACGAGGCCGCGTCGGCCACGGCTCCAGAGTTGACGAGCTCCTCGATCCGCCCGGCGTCGACACCCCACTCGGCGAGCACCTCGCGCGTGTGCTGGCCGGCGTGGGCGGGTGGACGCTCGACCCCGGCCTCGGTGCGGCTGAAACGCGGCGCCGGCGCCGGCTGGCGCACGCCGTCGATCTCCACGAACGTCCGCCGGGCGACGTTGTGCGGGTGCTCATACGCCTCGGACATCGTCAGCACCGGCGCAAAGCACACGTCGGTGTGTTCCATCAGCGCGCACCACTCATCGCGCGTCTTGGTGCGAAACAGCTCGCCGAGGCGGGCCTTCAGCGCCGGCCACTGCCCCTTGTCCAGCTGCGCGGCGAACCCCGGGTCGCCGTCGAGGCCGGTGACGCGCAACAGTTCGGCGTAGAACTGCGGCTCGATCGAGCCGATCGAGACGTACTCGCCGTCGGCGCACTCGTACACGTCGTAGAAGTGGGCCCCGGTGTCGAGGAGGTTCGTGCCGCGCTTGGTTTCGTCGAACACGCCGGCCTGCATCATCGACCAGAACATCGTCATCAGGACAGCCGACCCGTCGACCATTGCCGTGTCGACGACCTGGCCGGTCCCGCTGCGCTGCGCCTCGAGCAGCGCGGCGACGACACCGAGCGCGAGGAACATGCCGCCGCCGCCGAAGTCGCCGACCATGTTCAACGGCGGCACGGGCCCCTCGCCGGCACGCCCGAAGTGGGCCAGTGCACCGGCCAGCGAGATGTAGTTGATGTCGTGGCCGGCCCACGGCCCGTACGGGCCGTCCTGGCCCCAGCCGGTCATCCGCCCGAACACGAGCTTGGGGTTGCGCGCCAGGCACTCGTCGGGGCCGACCCCGAGCCGCTCCATCACGCCGGGACGGAACCCTTCGATCAGCGCGTCGGCGGCGGCGACCAGGTCGAGCAGCGTGGCGACACCGTCTGCATGCTTCAAGTCGATGGCGACATTGCGCCGCCCGCGCAGCGAGATGTCGCCGGCCGGGCGTGGCGGCAGGGGACCGCGCACCGCCTGAGCTCGTTCGACGCGGACGACCTCGGCACCGAGGTCGGCGAGCAGCATGGCGGCGAACGGACCGGGGCCGATGCCGGCGATCTCGATGACGCGGTAGCCGTCCAGTGGCCCTGGCATGGCCGTGCCTCAGGACGTCGCGACGGCGACGGGCACGGCGTTGGTCGTGTGACTGATGACGGCGTCGACGATCACCGGCCACAGCGGGCGCGGCAGGTCGTGGCCCATGTGGGCGATCATCAACAGCGTCGCCTCCGGGATCGCCGCGGCGGTCTGTGTCCCGCCGTCCGGACCGATCAGCGTGTCGTCGCGGCCGTGGATGACGAGTGTCGGGATGGCCACGTCGGCGAGTGCCTTGGTGCGGTCGCCGCTGGCGTAGATCGCCGCGAGCTGGCGTGGCGCTCCCTCCGGATAGAACGCCCGGTCGTAGGCAGCCGCCGCCCGCT
>JALZMG010000064.1 GCA_030858325.1 Actinomycetota bacterium
GCCACTGGCCTGTGGTTCGGCGTGGGCTACTGGTCGGCGCTCTGGACGCACTTCTTGCTTGCGTTCGTCCTGCTCCCGCTGTTCGTCTGGCACATCGTCAGCCGGCCGGTACGGCCCAAACTCGCCGACCTCGATCGCCGAGGCGCGCTGCGCGGCGGGGTCGTCCTCGTTGCCGGCGCCGCCCTGTACGGCGCCCAGGAGGTCGCCGTCCGGGCGGTGGGCCTGCGCGGTGGGACGCGCCGCTTCACCGGGTCGCACGAGATCGGCTCGTTCGACCCGCCTCGGATGCCGACCGTGTCCTGGATCAACGATCGGGCGCCGTCGTCGACCGCGGCCGCCGACTGGCACCTCGACGTGCTCGGTGCGACGGTCGACGTCGGCGCGCTGTCCGACCGGGCGCGGCCGGTCGTCGCCCAGCTCGATTGCACCGGCGGTTGGTGGAGCAGCCAGTCGTGGAACGCCGTGCCGCTGGGCGAGCTGTTCGACGGGCGTTCGGCGCCGAGCGTCAAGGTCACGTCGACGACGGGCTACAGCCGGCTCTTCCCGTATGACGCGATCGACGACCTGTACCTCGCCGTCGGCTATGGCGGAGAGCCGTTGCGCCGTGCCCACGGCGCACCGGTGCGCCTCGTCGCCCCCGGTCGGCGCGGCCCCTGGTGGGTCAAGTGGGTGGAATCCGTGCAGCTCGACGATCGCCCGTGGTGGCTGCAGACACCCTTCCCCCTCGAGTAACCGGGTCGGGCCCGGTCACCCGAAGCCACCGGTCGTGGTCGGGCTGTCCTCGGCCGCACTGCGCCAAGTCCAGAAGAGCTCTTGAAGCAGGTGAAGGCCACGTCCGCGGACGGGTCCGGCCGTCGCGACCTCGCCCATCTGGGCGCGGACGTTCTCAAAGGTGCATCTGGGCGCGGAGGTTCTGCGGCTGGGCGATCGCTCGCCGCGTGCCGAGGATCGAGAAGAACCGGGACATCCGCAGCCAGGCGGTCAGGCGGCGCGTGGGGGTGGTCGGCGGCGGTGGCGGTTGATGCTCGTGCCGTCGTAGTGGACGGTGCCGTCTGGTCGGGTCAGCGTGACCGTGCGGTCCGCTCGGAGTTCGAGGGTCCAGCGGCCTTCGTGGACGAGATGATGATGCCGCGAGCACAGGGGGAGCAGGTTGGCGAGATCGGTGGGTCCGCGGTGGAGTGTCCAGTCGGTGACGTGATGGACCTGGCAATGGGCGAACTGGACGTGGCAGCCGGGGTAGCCGCACGTGACGTACATCGCCGACAGGGCGCGGCGTTGGTCGGGTGTGGCCAAGCGGGTGGCTCGGCCGACGTCGAGCACGGCGCCGTCGCCGCCGATGACGACAGGGATGATGCTCGCTTCGCAGCACAGGCGGCGGACGGTGGCGATCGGTACCGGGTTCCCGGCCGCGGTCTCGCACAGTCCGTCGTCGACGGCGTCGCGGCACAGCGCTAGCCAGTCGATGTGCACGTACACCTCCGGCACCCGCAACGGCGCAGCCGCAGCCGGCTCGTCGTCGGCGTCGGAAAGCGCCGGCTCATCGCTGTCGTGGGCCGAGTGGTCGTCGGCTCGATGGTCGGCGTCCGGCTGCCGTTCGTCGGCGGTGGCCGGCGCGGACTCGGCCTCGGCGGTGACTGGAGCGGCGTCGCCTGCGTCGGCGTCTCCGCGAGAAGGCGCCGGATGGGCCGGCCGGGTCTGCGCGGTGGGGCGGGTGACGAGGTCGACGAGGGTGTCGACGGCGATGTGTTCCCACGACTCGTCGCCGGCGGTGCCGGTGGCGACTTTGGAGCGGATCACGGTGTTGACGGCCTGCCACATCGCCTCGTCGGCGAGCGGGTCCAACGTGACGCGGGTGATCGCCATCCCGGTGTCCGGGTCGATGCGTCGGGACACGGTCCGTTGCCGGCGCAGGCGGTCCTGGGCGGCGACCCCGTCGTCGTCGGTGACTTCGCGCGCTTTGTCGCGGCAGGCGGTGGCGAACTCGTCGACGGTCATCGCTTTGGCGTCGTCGAGCAACGTGTCGGAGTGGTCGTCGAAGGCGGCCCTTTCGGCGTCGTCGAACCGGGCGGTGGCCCGGGCGAGGGCGTCGAGGTGGCCGGAGGAGACGGCGCCGTCGGCGAGGGCGTCGTGAAATCCTGGCAGCCGTCCGCAGATCCCGGCGCGGCGTTCGGCGGCGCGGGCGTCGGTCCCGGCGCGGCGACCGCCGTTGGCGAGCACGTCGACGGGCGGCTCGGAACGGCCTTCGTCGGCAGCTGGCGGGCGCGGATGGCGATGCGGGTATCGAGGGCGTCGAGGAAGGAGCGGGCGCATTGGGTGTCGGCGACGAGTTGGCCGAGAGTTGCCCGGTCGCAGGCGGCGGGTTCGGCTGCGGCGAGCCTGGCCATCACTGCGTCGAACCGGCTTCGTTCCATGTGTAGATACTAGTACGTCAGTTCGCTCGAAGCAACACGAATCCGAGGACTTCTCGGAGTTGCTTCTCGTGCCGGGCGTCGGACTGGCGACGTCTGCGAGATCGCGCGATTCACGTCGGTCCCGGAGGTCTTGAAGCAGGTGGGCACAGCGTCCTGCGCAGGGTCAGGCCATCGCGACCGTGTCGATCTGGGCGCGCG
>JALZMG010000022.1 GCA_030858325.1 Actinomycetota bacterium
CGTCGGCTCCTCGGCGATCGTCCTCTCCTCGGCGGTCGTCACGGCGGCGTCACCGCCGTCGTCGTCATCGTCACCTCGCGTCAACAAGAACGCGCCGCCGCCGCGGAGGCGGAGGCGGAGGCGCGCCAGGGGGCTCGGCGTTGTCGGTCACGGCCGCACGGTAGGCGCGCTTGACCGCTCAGGCGACACGCTTCATCGGCTGACCTCCCTCCGGCGTGGCCGCCACGGCGGCGCACGTGACGTCGACGGCACCACCGCCACGCAGCGCCGCGGCTGCGGCTCGCAGCGTGGCGCCCGTGGTCATGACGTCGTCGACGACGAGGACATGCCCACCGGGCGTTCGCGGGTGCGCCCGGAACCGTGGCGCGCGCAACCGGTCCTGTCGCGAACGGCCCGTCTGCGGAGTGGCCGCGGCCTCCCGCTCGAGCAGGCGCCGACACGGCACGCCGAGCTGACGGGCGACGTGGCGGGCGACGAGTTCGGCTTGATCGAACCCTCGATGGCGGCGCCTGCGGGCACTCGTCGGCGCCCACGTGACGACATCGACGGGCACGCCGGCGGCGGCGACGCGGTTGACCACCAGGCCGGCCAGATGCCTGGCGACGGGGCGTCGATTGCGGTACTTCAGCCCGAGCAGGACGTCACGGACACGCCCACTGAACGGCGCAGCGACGAGTACGCCGTCGAAGCCCCCGCCGGGCTCGTCGGTCGGAGGGCGGGCGACGAGCGCGAACCGGCACGGACGGCACAACGTCGGGCCCGGCGCGCCGCACCCTGCACAACAACTGGAAAGGATCATGCGCCCGAGCCTGACGAGGGGGTGTCACATCGAACGTCGTGAGTGGAGGTGGACGGCGCACACCAGACCAACAGCGGTCTGGAAAATCCAGACCATTCCTGACAGTCCGCTCGCCGTGCGCTACCCCGAATGCTGGAAGACGGCTGCGTCGTCGGCGAAGGCCTTGAACTCGAGCGCATTGCCGGCGGGGTCGAGCAGAAACATCGTCCACTGCTCCCCCACCGCACCGGCGAAGCGCAGTACGGGCTCGATGACGAACGCCACGCCGGCGGCGCGCAGTCTCGCCGCGAGCGCGTGGAACGCGTCGACGTCGAGCAGCAGGCCGAAGTGCGGCACCGGCACGTCGTGGCCGTCGACGGGGTTGTGGTGGGCGACGCCGCCGCCGGCAGCGAGATGCGTGACGAGTTGATGGCCGCCGAGGTCCCAGTCCACCCAGGTGTCGGCCTCCCGCCCCTGCGGGCAGCCGAGTACCCGCCCGTAGAAGTCACGCGCTGCGTCGAGGTCGTCGACGGGCACGGCAAGGTGAAATCGCGGCCGCATGGGCCCATTCTGTCCGTTCCGACCGGCCCGATCCGGCCGGTTGGAAAGGACAGAACGGAGGGGATCGGTAGCGTCGAGGAAGTGCCGCCTGACCGCCCTGCCGAACGCATGGTCCGGTGCGTCATCGGGCTCGTCGTGTGCGGGACCGGGCTGGCGGCGATCATCCACGCTGAACTCGGCCTCGCCCCGTGGGACGTGTTGCACCAGGGCGTCAGCCGCCGTTCCGGCATCCCCATCGGCACGGTGATCATCCTCTTCGGCGGCGTCGTGCTGCTGGCCTGGATCCCGCTGCGCGTGCGCCCAGGCGTCGGCACGATCCTCAACGCCATCCTCATCGGGGTCACGGTCGATCTCCTCGGCCCGCAGCTGCCGGCCGTGGACGCGCTCGGCGTACGCATCGCACTGCTCGTACTCGGCACGGTGGCGTTCGGGTTCGGTACCGGGCTGTACATCGGCGCCGGGCTGGGTCCGGGCCCTCGGGACGGGTTGATGACCGGTCTTGTCCGCCGGGGCCTGTCGGTCCGTGTCGCCCGCACAGGGCTGGAAGTCGGCGTGCTCGTCGGCGGGTTCATGCTCGGCGGTTCGGCGGGGCTCGGGACCGCCGTGTTCACGTTCGGGATCGGCCCGATCGTGCAGTACTTCTTGCCCCGGCTGAGCATGCGCGCGGAGCCAGCGCGCTGTCCGCCCGAGGCGCGCGTCGTGACCTGACCGTTGCTCAGGGGGCGGCGAACCCGCCTACGGCCACTGTCAGCTGACCGTCGGCGGGATCGTCGGCGAACACGAAGACGAGGTCCTCGGTTTCCCCTGCACCGAGGAAGTCGATCGTCTGGTCGGCTTCCGTCGACGACGAACCGACCCTCAACGACGCCGTCACCTGCACGTTCGAGGCGGCGCGATCGCCGCCGTTGCGCACGGACACGGGAACCTCGAACGACTCGCCGCGACCGACGATCGCGCCGACGGCGACCGTGGGCCGCGGCGGCTCGTCACCGGCGCCGATCTGCCCGATCAGCAGGACGACGACGACGGCGAGCACGAGCGAGGACACCGCCAGCGTCACCCACTCCGGGCCCGTCCGTCGGCGGTCGTCTGTGTCGGGCATCAGCACGCGACCATCAGATCGCGATCCGTCCGGCTGCGCCACCCACCGCTGCCGGCAGGCCGAGCACGACGATGTGCGTGAGAGAACTCGTCCACGGACCCTCCGTGCGGTCGAACGCCCATAGCAATCCGCCGGCGACGACGAGCGAGACGAGGTAGCAGACGATCGTCTCGGTCAGCGGGTCCTGCAGCAATCCGGTCTGCGCCCGACGTTGCGACTCGCCGGAGAAGCCGGCCGCGAACACGATCGCGTAGGAGACGACGAGCGAGGCGGCGAGCAGGGCGAGGACGCGCGGCGGTCCCATCGCCGTGTCGAGCATCGGGATCTCGTCGGTGGGGGCGATGTTCATCGCCACGAACACCGCCCCGATCATCGTCGCCCCGATGTCCGCCAGTGTCGGTCGCGGCGACGTGTCCGGCGACGCGTCGTCATCATCACCGTCACCCCCGCCGCTGCCTCCGTCGCGGCTCTCGTGGAGGAACTGCCCCGCCAGTGCGGCGCCGATGCTCAGGGGCACGGCCTCGAAGGCGAGCTTGCCGAGCACGACGCCACGTGGCGTGTCGACCGTGATCTCGTGCAGTACGAACAGCAGCACGGCGGCCAGCACGATGCTCAGCCCGACGACCTCGACGGCATCGGCAACGGCGTCGGCCAGGCGCACGTCGCGGGTGCTGCGGAACCCGGACGTGTGGTTGAGGACGACGGCGGCGACGAAGCTGAGCGCGAGCGCGACGAGCGACTGCACGGGCGTGGCCTGGATGCCCGTCCACCACACCTCCATCGTGTACAGCAGCGGGATGCCGAACAGCAGGGCGCCGGTGGCGGCCCTCGCCAGGTCGGTGACCTCTTGGCGCCACGCGCCGCCGCCCGGCGTCGCGGGCGAGGCGCCGGCGGGCGCCGTCGCGGTCGACGTCATCGGCCCATCATGACCGCACCGCCGCGCCAACCTCGCGATGCCGGTCGAGCCACTCAGCGCAGATGCGGTTGCAGCTCCTTCGCCCAGAACGTGCAGAACCCCTCCTGGTCGGGGCCGATCTGGTGCAGGTAGACGTGATCGATGCCGGCGTCGACCATCTCCGCCACCTGCTCGAGGACGGGGCCGGCGTCCGGACCGCACGGCGTCGAGTCGGCGATCATCTCCGGCGTGACGATCTCCGACGCCTGCTCGAAGTGCGCCGGCGTCGGCAGGTCTTGGCTGAGCTGGCCGGGGATGGCCGTGTTCGGCCACAGCCGGTGGGCGGTCTGCACGGCCTCGTCCTTCGACGCCGCCCAGCACAGCGTGAGCTGGGCGTAGATCGGTCCCTCGCCACCCGTGTTGCGCCAGCGCCCGATCGTCTCGGTGTCCGGTCCCCCGACCCACAGCCCGTCGCCGGCGCGGGCGGCGACCTCTGCGGCGTGGGGCCCGAACGCGGAGACGACGATCGGCACGAAGGCGTGGGGCACGTCGTAGATGCGCGCGTTCTCGACCGTGTAGTGCGGGCCGTCGTGGCTGATCTGCTCGCCGCTCCACAGCCGGCGAATCACGGTGACGGCCTCCTCCAGCATGTCCAGGCGCACCGGGGCGGGCGGCCAGCGGTCGGCGAGGATGTGCTCGTTGAGCGCCTCTCCGGACCCAACACCCCACGTGAAGCGGTCTCCGAGGAGGCGCGACGTCGTCGCCGTCGCCTGGGCGAGGATCGCCGGATGGATGCGCATCGTCGGGCATGTCACACCGACGGCGACGCCGAGCGTCGACGTGCGCTCGGCCAGCGCGCCGAGGATCGACCACACGAATGGGGAGTGGCCCTGCTCCGAGGTCCACGGGTGGTAGTGGTCGGAGATCGACACGAAGTCGAACCCGTTGTCTTCGGCCAGCGAGGCGATGTCGAGGAGCCGCCGTGGCTCGTGCTCCTCGCTGGACAGGGTCATGCCGAACTGCGTCATGGCGGTCCGTTACCCCGTCATGCGCCGCCGCAGTCGTCGCTCACAGGGCTGGTGTGGCTCGCGTACGCGCGATACACGCGGTAGCCGGTCTGCTCACCACCAACTGTCCGCCCACGTGGGAGCCGCGTCGAGCAACGCACCACGACACAGCCCAACCGGCCTCGCCCAGCGCGGCAGCCGCGGGAGCTGCTTCGGCCAAGGAAGCGATCAACGTCGCCAACGTGGCACCTCACTGATTCAGACGCTCGGCAGCCGCCAGTCGCTCGAACGGAACGAGCACGAGCACAGCATCGGCATCACGGACGAGCGCGCCATCTCCCCGTACGTCCGCCGATGCTCAGTAGCGATAGTGCTCCGGCTTGAAGGGACCTTCGATGGGGAGACCGAGGTAGTCGGCCTGCGCATCGGTGAGGCGGGTCAGACGGACGCCGAGCGCGTCGAGGTGCAGTTCGGCCACCTTCTCGTCGAGGTGCTTGGGCAGCACGTAGACGCCGGTCGGGTAGCGCTCGGTGTTGGCGAACAACTCCATCTGGGCGATGACCTGATTGGAGAACGAGCAGCTCATCACGAAGCTCGGGTGGCCGGTGGCGCAGCCCAGGTTCACCAGACGGCCCTCGGCGAGCACGATGACCTGGTGCCCGTCGGGGAAGCGCCACACGTCGGTGCCTGGCTTCAGCTCATCACGGGCGGCGCCAGAGCGGGCCAGGCCGGCTATGTCGATCTCGTTGTCGAAGTGCCCGATGTTGCAGACGATCGCGTTGTGCTTCATCTGCTCCATGTGCTCGGTGGTGATGATGTCGGCATTGCCGGTGGCGCTGACGAACAGGTCGGCCGTGGCGACCGCGTCCTCCATGCGCGCCACCTGATAGCCCTCCATCACCGCCTGCAGCGCGTTGATCGGGTCGATCTCGGTGACGATGACGCGACAGCCCTGCCCGCGCAGGCTCTGCGCGCAGCCCTTGCCGACGTCGCCGTACCCGCAGACGACAGCGACCTTGCCCCCGAGCATCACATCGGTCGCCCGGGAGATGGCGTCGATCAGCGAGTGCCGGCAGCCGTAGAGGTTGTCGAACTTCGACTTCGTGACCGAGTCGTTGACGTTGATCGCCGGGAACAGCAGCTCGCCGTCGGCGTGCATCTTGTACAGCCGCTTGACGCCGGTCGTCGTCTCCTCGGTGACGCCTTTGATCTGCGCCGCCATGCGCGTCCACTTCGTCCGGTCCTGCTGCAACCCCCGCTGCAGCAGTCCGAGCACGATCGCCAGCTCGGGGTTGGATGCCGACGTCGGGTCGGGAACCTCGCCCGACTTCTCGTACTCGACGCCCTTGTGCAACAGCAGCGTGGCGTCGCCGCCGTCGTCGAGGATCATGTTCGCGCCGTCAGAGCCGCCCTCGGCGGACGGCCACGTCATCATCTGCTCGGTGCACCACCAGTACTCCTCCAGCGTCTCGCCCTTCCAGGCAAAGACGGGGACGCCTTGTGGGTCCTCTGGGGTCCCCTCAGGACCGACGACCACGGCGGCGGCGGCGCCATCCTCGGTGGAGAAGATGTTGCACGAGCACCAGCGCACCTCGGCGCCGAGCGAGGTCAGCGTCTCGATCAGCACCGCGGTCTGGATCGTCATGTGCAGGGAGCCGGAGATCCGCGCGCCGGCGAGCGGCTTCGACTCCCCGAACTCCTTGCGGATGGCCATCAGGCCGGGCATCTCATGTTCGGCCAGACGAATCTGATGACGACCGGCTTCGGCCAAGCCCAGATCGGCGACCTTGAATGTCAAATTTCCAACAGTGTCTACGTTCACGGTAGGTGTTCCTC
>JALZMG010000049.1 GCA_030858325.1 Actinomycetota bacterium
GGCGATCGGCGTACGGCTCCAAGGCCTGACGCAGCATGGCCGCGCGCGGCGGGTCGTCGAGCGCCTCGGCCACCTCGACCAGCGTGCACGCCACCGGCAGGAACAACTGGTTGTCGCGCAGGTTCAAGCCGTCCTCGCCGACCATGCTCGAAAACAGCGGACGGGCGTCCTCGGCGCGCCCCTCCAGCGCGTACGCCGTGACGAGGCCCACTTGCCACATGCGCAGGCGAGGGTGCCGCGCGACCATGCGCTCGGCCTCGGGAATCGTCGCCGCCAGCGTGCCGCGATCGTAATGAAGGCGGAGCCAGACACCGGCGTGGACAAAGACGGCATTCACGCCGTGCGAGGCCAGCCCGGCTTCGAGCGCCTGATCGGCGAGCCGCTGGGCGCGGGCGTAGTTGCCGGCGGACAACTCGCCGCCGGCCTCGATGAACGTGGCATACACGTCGTACAGCGGTTGGCGCAGCACGCTGCTCCTGGAGCGGAACTCGGCCAGCAGCGCGACGTGCTCGTCGACGCGGCCGTGCTCCATGAGATCGGTAAGTGCGAACAGCATTGCGGTCAGCTCGAGGTGCACGTTGCCGGCTCGGTTGGCGTGGCGCACAGCAGCGAGGGCGGCGTCCGTCCGCTCGTCGAGCCGGTCGAGTCGCCACCACGCCAGACGTTGCGCCAGATGGGCCGAGGCGACGAGTTCGTCGCCGCCGTCCTCGACGGCGATCGCCATTGCTTCCTCGGCGAGCGTCTCGCGACGGACCCAGTCAGCGCTGCCGACGAGCACTGACGACAGCATGCTGCGCAGCCGGACTGCGTACTGTCGCTGATCGGCTGGCAACGCGGCGATGGCGTCGGTCATCAGGTCGACGAGGTCGTCATCGGTGGGTCGGCCGATGTCGAACCCGACTGCGCTGAGCGACAGCGTCCACGCTTCCGCGGCACGCGCCAGAAGCATCGGGTCGGGACCCGTCCGGCGGGCATGTGTGGCAGCCAACTGGGCACCCTCGAGCGCGACCGCGCGGTCGCCGAGGGCGCGGGCCGTGTCGCTGCGCAGCAGTTCCAGCTCGGTCTGCAACTCCATCGACACCTGGCCGTTGACGAGCTGCTCGACGCGCCCGACCCACGTCATGGCGTCGTCGTAGGCGGCCAGTTCGACTGCGCGGCGGCCGGCCTCCAACCCCGCCGTCACGCGTTGCGTGCGATCGGTCAGCGAGCCGGCCTCGAGCAGATGGTAGGCCATGGTGGACGGCACGAATTGGGGCTCGCTGTCGACCGCCAAGGCCTCAGCGATGCGTCGGTGCAGGTCGAGGCGGCGCGTCCGGCTGAGCCGGGCGAGCAATGCCTGGCGCACGATCGCATGAGGAGCGGCAAGGCGGCCGGCGCCGTCCTCGACGAGCAGGCCGGCGTCGACGGCCTCGTCGGCGGCGTCGAGCAGGCGGTCGGCGTCGAACCCGCCGGCGGCTGTCAGCACGGCCAGCGTCGCCGACTGGCCGGCAACGGCGACCAGGTTGACGACCTGGTTCGTCACGTGGTCGAGCCGCTGCAGCCGTTGCCCGATCATGTTGCGCACCGATTCGGGTGGGTCGTCCACGCGCAGGGCGTCGCCACCGTGATCGAGCAGCTCGGTGACGTAGAACGCGTTGCCCCCGGTCGCCCCGCACAGCTCGCCCGCATCGAGGTCAGCGCGCCCGTTGAGGGCCAACAGCTCGCCGACCTCGCCAACGTCCAGTCCCTCGACGGTCAGTGTCGCCAGCAGCCCGTCCCGACCGAGCCGCAGGCGCATCCGGTCGAAGTCCGGGTTCGGGTCGGCACTGGGCGTGCGTACGGTGCCGACTGCCATCACCTGTCCGGCCGACTCGTGGCGCACGACGTGCTCGAGGAGCGCCAGTGATGGAGCGTCGGCCCAGTGCAGGTCGTCGAGGACGACGAGGATCGGATGGCGCGCCGACTCCGCCCGCAGCAGTTCGGCCACGGTCTCGAACATGAGGTAGCGCTCCACGTCGGGGTGGGCGCCGGACGGCCTGGCCTCAGGGACGATGCGCTCGAGTTCCGGCAGCAGGAGCGAGAGTAGTCCCCGATCCTCGGCGACGCGGCGCCGGGCCTCCGGCGAGATCGCGCGCAGGATCGTGCGCACCGCTTCGACCATCGGCTCGAACGGCACGACCGCCTCCTGGGTCGCCCGCCCCCAGAGCACGATGCCGCCGCGCCCATGGACCTCGGCGGCGAAGCGGGCGGCGAGGCCCGACTTGCCGGCGCCAGCCTCGCCGCTGACCACGACGAGCCGACGATCACCGACGACGGCGCGGCCCCAGTACTCGTGCAGCGCCTCCAACTGGTGGCGGCGCCCGACGAACGCCGCCGCACCGGCGCGTGCGGCGGGGCCGGGAAGGGCGACCGGAGACGGCGGGCCCGCTTGCACCGTGTCGCGCTCGGCGCGCTGATCGCCACCGCGCGTCGCGGCCTCGGCCGTGGCGGTGCCACGGGCGGTCGCGGTGGCCGGAGCCGCTCGTCCGGCCGGCACAGCCAGCGACGCGTCGTGGTTCAAGATCGCGGTCTGCAGGGCGACCAGGTCCGGCGTCGGGTCGAGGCCCAACTCGTCGGCCAACAGCTGGCGAGTCCGGCTGAAGACGCGCAGCGCATCGGCCTGGCGGCCCGTGCGATAGAGCGCGATCATCAGCCGCCTGGCGATGCCCTCGCGCAGCGGGAACTCGTCGGTCGCCCGCTCCAGCTCGCCGACGACTTCGGCGTGGCGCCCGAGCAGGAGCAGCGCGTCGAATCGGGCCTCGACGGCCGCCAACCGAAGTTCCTCCCAGCGCACGACGGAGGCGCGCGCCCAGTCCTCGTCGGCGACGTCGGCGAGCGCTGGACCGCGCCATTCGTCGAGTGCGCGATCGAGCAGGGCGAGCGCGGTGGCCGGGTCGGCATCGAGACAGGCGCGGCCGGCTCGCGCGGCGTCCTCGAAACGGCCGGCGTCGAGCTGGCCGGCGTCGAGCGCGAGCAGGTACCCCGGACCCTCTCGACGCAGACGACCAGCATCGCCGAGCGCGCGCCGCAGCAGCGAGACGTAGCTCTGCAGCGTGTTGACCGCGGTGGCCGGCGGAACTCCGCCCCACACGTCGTCGACGAGACGGTCGACGGTCACGACCTGGCCGGCGACGATGCCGAGGCGGGCGAGGACGGCACGCTGGCGCGGCCCGCCGAGGGCCACGCTCTCACCCTCGCGCTCGGCCCCGATCGGTCCGAGCAGGCGGATGTCGACGTCGGCCGCCCGCGCCGGCACATCCTCCCCCCGCTGGGTCGTCACGCTCCAATCGTATTGCGCGCGTCGCCGAGCAACGGCGATGAATCACACCGGCTGCAGCAGCGCCAGCGTTTCCTGGAACAGGTCGTGGCCCGACGCCGGCGCCTCCGGTGAGCCGGGCAGCTGGCGCAGCCGGGAGACCGCCGCGTCCACCGTCGAGCCGCAGAGCACGGGACCGTGCGCGCCGACGACGATCGACGGGTCGAGGCCGCTGACGCGGTCGACCCATCGCCCGAAGCGGGTGGGATCGGCAACGCTCAACCACGGACTGACGCTCAACGCCAACTCGGACATCCCCTCGGCCCATGCCTCGGGTGGCAGCTCGCCGGCGTGGTCGACGAACTCGGTGACGGCGCAGCCGAACGCATCGGCCGCCCAGTACACGCCGGTGACCGGGTCGAACAGCCCGCGGGTGGCGGGGCAGTCGAACACGGGCGGCCGTAGCAGGCGCAGCTCACGGTCCCCGATCGGGAACCGGTCGCCGTCGAGGAGGGACGTGACGAGCCGCGCCTGCGGGCACTCGTCGAGCACCACCTGGAGGTTGCCTGTGTGATCGACGTCGTCATGGGAGACGAAGACCCAGCGGACGTCGTCGGGATCGACGAGCCCGAACACCTGCTCGCACCACGCCTCGCGACCGAGCGCCGGCCCGGTGTCGACGATCATCGGCTGGGCGCCGAGGATGACCATCGAGTTGACGTGCAGGCCGGCCGTTGCTCCGGGCGCCCGCACCAGCGGACGAATGAGGAACGTGGCATCGGCGACCCGCAGGGGGTCAGGGAACGTGATCATCAGACGGGCTCCAGCGGTGCGGGATCGACGGGCCCATCATCGGGGGCGTGCCATGAAGACGGCATGAGAAGGGGTCCCGACCCTGGTCACGACGTGGATGTCGGCGCCCTCAGGCGGGCACGAGGCTGACCTCGTAGGCCTCTTCACCCTTGCGGCCGGGACGCACACCGAACTCGACGGCCTGACCCGGAGCGATGGCCTGGCCATCGCGCAAGCTGGAGTGGTGGACGAACAAGTCGACGCCGGTGCCTCTGTCGATGAAGCCGTAGCCGCGACGCTCGTGGAACGAGGTCACGGTGCCGCGGGTACGCGTCCCGGCCGATGATCTGGCGTTGTGGACGTGGCGGCGCGCAGTGCCGGCAGCACGTGGTGCTGATGCTGGTGCGGGCTGGTGGCCCACCGGCCGGCGACGCTCGAGATCGCCGAGGTTCGCTGGCGCGATCGTCGCTTCGATGCCGATG
>JALZMG010000053.1 GCA_030858325.1 Actinomycetota bacterium
TCTCGAAGTCGTCGAGCGTCTTGCCGGCCTTCTCGCGGCCGCGTGCCAGCGCGGGGATGGTCACCTCGCGCAGGTAGCGCTCCGTCGTGAAGCCGTGGCAGATGAAGCCGTCGCAGGTCTCGCCGGCGACCTCGGTCATCAACTCGCCGACGCCGGCGAGGAAGATCTTCGGCACGCCGAACCCGTCGAGGTCCTTGGCGTCCGGCGTGAAGAACGGCGTCATCAACGTGTGCGTGTAGAACTCGCCGCGGAACTCGAGCGGCGTGCCGTCGAGCCACGTGGCCCAGATCGCGCGGATCGCCTGGATCATCTCCCGCATGCGTGGCGCCGGGTGGCTCCACGGCATCGAGAAGCGCTTCGTGATGTGCGGCTTGATCTGGCTGCCCAGGCCGAGGATGAACCGACCCTTCGAGTGCGCCTGCAGGTCCCACGCCGTGTTCGCCAGCGTCATCGGGCTCCGGGCGAAGGCGACGGCGATCGACGTGCCCAGCTCCAGTTGCTCGGTCTCCCCGGCGCCGAGCAAGAGCGGCAGGAAGGGGTCATGGCTCGTCTCCGCGCTCCACGCTCCCGAGTACCCGGCCGCCTCCAGCGCAGCTGCCTGCGCGCCGACGCCGGCCAGCGAGCCGCCGAGTCCGCCATCGACCTTCATCGACCGCAACCTAGTCAGCCGGGCTTGCCGGGACCCTGTTCGCGCAGGAAGCGCTCGACCTCGGCGGCCAGTTCGTCGCCGGACCGCATCTCCAGTTCGCCGTCGCCGGGTTGGCCCTCGTCCGGCGCGCCGTCGGACTCGAGGGCGGCGTCGTAGAGCCGCTCGAACTGGCTGACCATGGCCAGGTGTTCCTCGTTGCCCTCGATCAGCTGGTCGAGGCGCTCGCGCTGCAGCACCGCCTCGCGCCGCAGGTCGCCGGCGCCGATGGCGATCCCCGTCGCCGTCGCCAACCCGTCGAGGAGGGCCACGGAAGCGGCGGGATAGGACATCGTCGCCACGTAATGGGGGACCTGCGCCCACACCCCGATGGCGGGGATGCCGCGGTCGTGCAACGACTGCTCGAGCGCGGCGGCCATGCCGGCGGGCACGTCGACCGAGCTGGTGCGGAACGGAAGTCCGGCGAGCACGTCCTTTGACGGCGACGTCGCCGACAGTTGCACCGGCCGCGTGTGGGGCGTGGCGAACGGGTAGGCGCCGAGTGCGGCCATGCGGCGCACATTGAGCCCGGCGGCCAGCTCGCCGATCGTGGCCGCGAAGCGGTGCCACGCCATGTCCGGCTCCGGCCCGCTGAGGAAGAGCACGTCCTGACCGGAGCTGGAGCGCCCGAACTGCAACTCCGGCGAGGACCACGCGAGTCGCGTGTTGACGCCGTCACGCAGCTCCAGCGTCGGGCGCCGGGCACGGAAGTCGATGTACACGTCGTCGTCGAAGGACACGAGCGGGGCGGCGTCGCACTCCTGCTCGGCCACGGCCATCGCCGCCGCCGCCGAGCCGCTGGCGTCGATCCAGCCCGTAAGCATGACGACGAGGATCGGATCGACGAGCTCGGGAACGTCGGTCACCCATCGATGGTCGGAGCCGTCGTCCGGCGTCACGGCAACCGCTCCAGCGCCGCTGCGGCCATCGTCGCCGCCATGTCGACCTGCTGGCGGAACGGCTCCAGCTCGTCGGACTCGCGGGCGCCGAGCGCGCCGCCGACGTAGCGGGCGTAGACGCCCTCCAGGATGCAAGCCAGCTTCCAGTAGGCGAACGCCACGTAGAAGTCGAGGTGCGTGATGTCCCGGCCGGACACCTCGGCATAGCGCTGGACCACCGGCTGGCGATCCCAGAACCCGTCGGCGGTCGTCGACTGCCCGCCCCAGGCGCTCGGCGCGTCGTGCGGACCAGTCCAGTACACGTGCAACAGCCCGACGTCGGCGAGCGGATCACCGAGCGTGCAGATCTCCCAGTCCAACACGGCCGCCACGTCGCCGTCGTCGGACACGATGCAGTTGTCGAGGCGGTAGTCGCCGTGGACGATGCTCATGGCCGGCTGTTCGGGAATGCGCATGGAGAGGGCGTCGTGGACCTCGTCGACGAGCGGGAGCTCCCGCGTGTGCTGCTGCTGCCACTGCCCGTACCACCGCTTCAGCTGGCGGGCGATGTACCCGTCGTGGCGGGCCAGGTCGCCGAGGCCGACCGCCTCGACGTCGACGGCGTGGATGGCGGCCAGTGTGTCGGCGATCGAGCGGCTGGCTGTCGCCCGCCCGCCGGCGGAGAGTGCCGACTCGGCGAGCTGGCGATCGCGCAGGACGTGCCCGTCGACGAAGCCCATCACGTAGAACGCGGCGCCGTTCACGGCGGGGTCCTCGCAGTAGCCGAGCACCGGCGCCACGGGCACGGCCGAGTCCTGCAGCGCGGCGATGATGCGGTGCTCGCGGCCCATGTCGTGCGCGCTGGGCAGGACATGGCCGAGCGGCGGCCGGCGCAGCACGAAGCGGCTGCCGCCGGCATCGGTGACGCGAGACGTGAGGTTGGAGTGGCCACCGGCGATGACGTCGAAGCGGAACGGGGCGACGGCGCCGTCGACGTGCTCGCTCAGCCACGACGACACGGCGTCCACGTCGATGCCGGTCGGGGTCGTGGATGCGTCGCGGGTGTCCACCGGTGCCACGGTACCCACCTGCGCTGCACTCCCGATGAGGAGGCGTCGGTAGCGTGATCGGCATGGCGATCGATGTCACCGATGCAACGTTTCAGGCCGAGGTCGTCGAGAAGTCGGCCACGGTGGCCGTCGTCGTCGACCTGTGGGCGCCGTGGTGCGGTCCGTGCAAGACGCTCGGCCCGATCATCGAGCGCGTCGTCGACGCGACCGGCGGCGACGTCGTCTTGGCCAAGGTCAACGTCGACGAGAACCCCGGGATCAGCCAGGTGTTCAAGGTCCAGTCGATCCCTGCCGTGTATGCGCTTCGTGGGGGCCAGATCGTCGACGGGTTCGTCGGCGCCTACCCCGAACACGAGGTGCAGCGCTTCGTCGACTCGCTGCTTCCGACGGCGCAGGAGACCGAGCTGAGCACGCTCATCGCCAAGGGCGACGAGACCAGCCTGCGCGCTGCGCTGGAGTTGGAGCCGGGCAACGAGGACGCCATCGTCGCCCTCGGCGAGCTGCTCGTCGAACGTGGCGACGGTGACGAGGCGCTGGCACTGCTCGAGCGGATCCCCGAGTCGGAGCGGACGCGCAAGCTGGCCGCCGCAGCGCGCGTCGGCACCGCACCGACCGACGACTACGACGCCAAGCTGGCCGGACTGCTGGAACGCGTCAAGGACGACGACGACGCCCGCCAGCAGTTCGTCGACATCCTCGAGCTGATGGGCCCCGACGACCCGCGCACCGCCGACTACCGCCGCAAGCTCACCGCCACACTCTTCTGACCCCATCGCTCATCGCGGACCGCTGAAGCGTCCGGACGCCGGTCGCGGCGCCCGGGCGGTAGGTTGAGTGGACCGGCATCTCCCAGCTCTGATCGCGCCTGTTTGATGGTGCACGGGATGAGGAGTGCGTCGTGGCTGGACCCGACGGCGAGATGCAGGTCACGGTCGAGGACCGGTCGGTCGGTGCGGCACGACCGGACGCGGCGCGCGGAGTGCCGGGGGCATGGACGCAGCGCTGGCGACCGTGGCTCGACTGGTTCGGTGCCGGGCGGCTGTTCGGGGCGGCGC
>JALZMG010000055.1 GCA_030858325.1 Actinomycetota bacterium
GCGTCGCCGTGTTCGCCACGGGCGGCATCGGCGGCGTCCACCGCGGCGCATCGCAGACCGGCGACGTGTCTGCCGACCTGGACGCCATCGCCGCCCATCCGGTCGTCACCGTCTGCGCCGGCGCAAAGGCGTTCCTCGACCTCCCACGGACGTTGGAACACCTGGAGGCCGCCGGCGTGCCGGTGCTCGGATGGCGTCACGACTGGTTCCCGGCGTTCTACACCCGCTCGTCCGGGCTGGCCGTCCCGCACCGCGTCGAGTCGGCGGCCGAGGTCGCCGCCGTCCTCGCCGGCCGCAGCCGCGCCGCCACCGGGGTTTTGCTGACCGTGCCGATCCCGGAGGCCGCCGAACTGGACGCCGGCCAACTCGACGCCGTACTCACCCAGGCGCTGGACGATGCCGACGCCGGGGGAGTGACCGGAGCGGCGGTGACGCCGTTCGTGCTCGGTCGCATCGCTGCGGCGACCGCCGGAGCGAGCATCCCGGCCAACCTCGCGTTGGCCGAGCACAACGCCACCGTCGCCGCCGAGGTGGCCGTCGCCGTCAGCGCCCGAGCTGGCGGCTGATGCGAACCAGGAACGCGTGGCGGTCCTCGTCGGAGGCGACGTCGACGCCGTACATGGCGATCCAGCGCGTTCGTGCCAGCGGGTGGCAGACGGCGCGCAGCGTCCTCGTCACGATGCGTTTGCCCGGCTCACCCTGGACGGCGTTGACGAGCTTCGACGACCCGTGCGTCGTGATGGCGACGATGCGCCGCACATTGCGCAGCCGTCCACGGATGCGGTTGCCGCCGACCGGCAGGTCCCACGTCGCGCCGCGCACCCACACCCGTTCGATCCAGCCCTTGAGCATCGCCGGCTGCCCGCTCCACCACGTCGGGTAGACGAGGACCAGTTGCTGGCACCACTGCAGGTCGACGACGTGGCGCGTCACTGTGCGGTCGGCGCCCACTTCGAGATGGCGCGCTCGCTCGGCCGCGCTGAAGAGCGGGTCGAACCCCTCGGCGTAGAGATCGGTGACGCGAACGTTGTGGCCGGCTGCACGCAGCGCCTCGACGGCGCGATCTTTGACCGCAGCGACGAAGGACTCCGCGTCCGGGTGGCAGTAGACGACAAGCGTGCGCATCAGCGATGCACCGCCGGCCGGCCACCCACGTGGGCCATCGTGTGCTCGACGCGATCGAGGAACGCGGCGCGCTCCTCGTCGCCGGCCGTGTCCATGGAGTACAACCCGAGCCACGTGGTCGCTGTGCGCAAGCCACAGCTCATGCGCAATGTGCGCAGCAGTGTCCGCCGCCCGCCGTCGTGGAGCAGCTTGACGAACGCCCACGGCGATCCGTACGTACTGACGCCGACGATGCGCCGCACGTTCTCCAGGCCCGGGCGGACCTTGCCGCGAGCGTCGAAGACGAACGCGACGCCGGGCACCATCACCCGTTCCAGCCACCCCTTCAGCACGGCGGGCAGCCCGCTCCACCAGGTCGGGTAGACGAACACGAGCGCGTCGGTGGCGGCGACGAGTGCGGCGTGCTCGGCGACGAGCGGATCGATCAGCGGCTGGTCGCCGTGGTAGGCGCGCCGCTCCTCGCGCGACATCGCCGGGCGGAACCCGAGCGCGTAGAGGTCGAGCACGGTCACGTCGTGGCCGCCGTGCTCGGCACCGCGGAGGACGGCCGCGGCGACGGCGTGCGTGAAGCTGGCGCGGTCCGGGTGGGCAACGACGACGAGCATGCGCATGGCTCAGCGCGCACCCAACCGCGCCCGTAACGCCGCTCTCGCGCTCGGCCAGTCGTCGGCGGTCAGCGCGAAGAGCGCCGAGTCGCGCAGCCGGCCCTGCTCACCGGCGACGGCCGACGGACGGTGCTGGCGCAGCACGCCTTCGAAGCGCGCCCCGATGCGCTCGATCGCCGTCAGGCTGCGCTCGTTGCGGGCGTCGGTGCACAGCGCCACGCGCCGCACACCCCATGTGTCGAAGGCGTGGGTCAGCAGCAACAGCTTGGCCTCGGTGTTGACCGCCGAACGTTGCGTGTCTCCCGCCAGCCACGTCCCACCGATCTCCACCTCGTCCGGCCACCGCGTCGAAGTGGGCCACCAGCGCAGTTCCATGAACCGAGTGCACCCGACGAGCCGGCCGTCGTCGCACCGGCGTTGGACGAACGGGACGGCGGTGTCGGCGTCGCGCTGAGCCAGCAGCTTGTCGACGTAGGCGGCCATCGCCGCCTCGCCGGCGGGCACCTCCGTGAACCGGTACGACGTGCGGTCCCCGGTCGCCGCGACGGCGAGCGCAGCGACGTGACTGGGCTCCAGCGGGACGAGCTCGACGTGCTCGCCCCGCAGCGAGATCGGCTCGATGCGCACCCTGGCGAACGTACCTCGGGTCGACAGCCGGCGCGTCCGGGGGCTACGACATGGCCCATGTTCGCGACCGACACCATCCTGCCCGCCGACCCGGAGGGCATGGAGGTGCTGCACGACCGTGAGTACCGGGTCCGCGCGTTCCGCACGGCGGAGGACCGGCTGCTCGTGCGCGGCGCAGTGCGTGACCAGAAACCGCCGGGGATGTACGTCCCGGACGACCCCGCGCCGCTGACGATGCACCACATGGTCGTCGAGTTGGAGATCGACTTCCCGTCGCTCGAGATCGTGCGCGCCGAGGCGACGCTGGAGATCCACCCGCACAGCGGCTGCCCGCGCATCGAGGACCACTACCAGCAGCTCGTCGGGCTGTCCATCGCCCGCGGCTTCACGAACAAGGTGCGCGAGCTGTTCGGGGGGCCGCGCGGGTGCACGCACACGACGGCGCTGATCCAGGCGATGGCGCCCGTCGCCGTGCAGTGCTTCTGGTCGATGCGCGCGTCGACAGCCCGCCGTACCGGACTCGACCGACCGTTCGCGCCGGCCGCCGACGAGGCTGCCGACGAGTCGGCGGAAGCCGCCTGGCGCTACAACGTCGGCAGCTGCCACGTCTGGGCGGCCGACGGCGAGCAGGTGGCCCAGATCCGGCGCGGCGAGGAGGTCGAGGTGCCACTGCCGATCATGCGGCGCATGGCGGAGTCCGGCCACGACCCGTCGACGTGGCGCCAGACGGCACGCTGATGGCGGGCGACGACGACCACATCTTCGGCCTCGACGCGCTGTCACTCGATCGGTTGCGCGCCCGGCCGGGCGCCAAGTGGTCGAGCATCGAGGGACGCCTGGCCGCCTGGGTCGCCGACATGGACTTCCCCATCGCCCCGGCGATCACGGACCGCCTCGTCGAGCTGGTGACGACGGACGTCGGCTACCCGAACTGGTCGCGGGTGTACCGCTCGTCGTTACCGGAGCTGTTCGCCGCCCGCAGCGAGCAGCGCTTCGGGTGGACGCCGGATGTCGAGCGGCTGCACGAGGTCGCCGACGTCATGCAGGGCGTGCAGGTGGCGTTGCACCACCTCAGCCGTCCGGGCGACGGCGTCGTGTTGCACATGCCGGCCTACCACCCGTTCCTGGCCGCGATGGAGGAGATGGGCCGCCGGCTCGTGCCCGTGCCGGCTGCGCTCGTGCACGGCGCGTGGACGTTCGACCACGACGAGCTCGACGCCCGCCTGCACCGGGAGGCGGCGCGCGTGCTGCTGCTGTGCCATCCGCACAACCCGACCGGTCACGTCTTCACGGCGGTCGAGCTGGAGCAGTTGGCCGACATCGCCGCCCGCCACGGGCTGGTCGTCATCAGCGACGAGATCCACGCCGAGCTCGTCCACCCCGGACACCGGCACGTGCCGTTCGCCGCGCTGTCGACAGAGACCGCGGCGCGCACGGTCACGGTGACGTCGTCGTCGAAAGCGTTCAACCTGGCCGGCTTGCGGTGGGCGATCCTGCATGCCGGCGCGGACGACTTGCAGACTGCGCTGGGGCAGCTGCCCCAGCACTACCTCGGCGCCCCGAACGTGCTCGCCGTGGCGGCGACGGAGGCGGCGTGGCGCGATGGTGACGGCTGGCAGCTGGCCGTCGGCCGCCGCCTCGACGCCAACCGCCACCTGCTCGCCGACCTACTGGCCGAACACCTGCCCGCCGCCGGCTACGCCGTCCCCGACGCCACCTACCTGGCCTGGCTCGACCTGTCCGGATGCGGCTTCGAAGGCGACCCGGCCAACCCGGCTCGGGCGCTGCGCCGGCGAGGCGTCGAGCTCAGCCCCGGCCCACGTTTCGGGCCGCAGGGCACGGGCTTCGCTCGCCTCAACTTCGCCACCAGCGCGGCCGTCCTGGAGACGATCGTGACGACGATGGCGAGGGTGCCCTGATCCGTCGGTTTCGATGACATGAACGTCATCCAGTCGACACAATGTGACGAACGCGTTGCATTCGTGACGGTCGTCCGATTACCTTCTGCGGGCCGTGCCCAGATCTCCAGCTCGTCCAGCTGCCGCCCTCGTCGGCGCGCTCCTCGCACTCGCCATGTCCGTGGTCGGTACGTCAACGGCGTGGGCGGTCGTCCCCGATGAAGACGCCGCCGAGCGGGCGGCCCAGGAGATCCAGGCGGCCCAGGACCGGGCCAATGCGGCGGCCGGGAAGTTCCTCGAAGCCGAATCCGAGCTCGAAGTGCGCACGGACGAGACCTGGCGTCTGGAGGCCGAGCACGAGGCGCTGCTCGCCGTCGTCGATGCGTTGCGCGACGACGTCGAGGCGGCCGCCGTCGACCGCTTCGCCAGCGCCGGTTCGGCCGGCATCCCGCTGCTCACCGATTACCGCCTGCCCGCCGAGCGGATGCAGGCCAACGCGCTGGCCGCCGTCGTCGACGAAGGAGCGGCGGACAGCTTCGATGCGTACGCGCAGGCGCAGTCCGACCTGGAGGGCAAGGCCGCCGAGGTCGAGGCGGCGCGCAAAGCGCTGGCCGCCCAGCAGGAGACCTACGACGAAGCCCGCCAGCAGGCCGAGGCGGAGATCGTCCACCTGCAGGAGGTCGAGCGGGTGCGGCTCGCCGACGAGCAGGTGCGCATCGCCCTCGAACTGCAACGCCGCGAGGAGGAGGCCAGGCGCCTCGTCGAGGAGCAGCGCCGGGCCGAGGAGCTGCGGCTCCAAGAAGCGCAGCGCCAGGCCGAGGCGCAGGCCCGTGACGCAGCCCAGCGCCAAGCCGACGAGGCGCGTCGAGCCGACGAGGCTGCACAGGCGTCGGCGATCGCCGCCGTCGCCAGCGCGCCGGAGCCGCAG
>JALZMG010000072.1 GCA_030858325.1 Actinomycetota bacterium
GCGCGGCTCTCCGCGGCGACGTTCGAGGCGCTGATCGCCGAGCAACCGGTCCTGATGCTGGCGCTCGTGCGCGGCATCGTCGCCAGACTCAATCGCCCCGTATCACGGGCCACCAAGCGGGCGGCGACGGTGACCGTCGCGATGACCGCTCCCGTCGACACGGCGCAGATCATCGCCGGATTGCTTGCCGAGATCAGTCGTCATGCCAGGGTCGAGCATCTCTCCAGCAGGCGCGTCGATACGCTCCTGGTCCGCAAAGACATCGCCCAGGTCAGTGGGGAGGACGCCGGCGCGCCGCGCCTTGCCGAGTTCCTGCACGAAGTCGATGTCGTCAACGACCATGTGTTGTTGGAAGTGGACCCGCAGATGACCGCCTGGACGCGCCGGGCGCTGCGCCAGGCCGACCGAGCCGTGCTCGTCGTGTCGTCGTCGCCCGGACGCGACGAGTGCCGCAGGGTGGACGAGTTGATCGGTGCGCTGGATGGCATCGACCACGTCCGGACGTTGGCCGTGGTCCATCCCGCTGAAGACGAACGGCCGCGCGGCACCGCCGCGCTGATCGAGCGGTTCGCCGCCGATGAGGTCGTGCACGTCCGTGTGGGGTCGGCGGCCGATGTGGCCCGGCTGGCGCGAATGATCAGTGGCCACGGCGTCGGCCTCGTTCTCGGTGGCGGCGGGGCGCGCGGGTTCGCCCACCTCGGCGTCTATCGTGCGTTGCGCGAGTTCGGCGTCCCTGTCGACCAGGTGGGCGGGTCCTCGATCGGCGCCCCGATCGGCGCGGCGATCGCCCTCGATCTGCCGCTCGACGAGATCGAGGGCGTCGTCGAGGCGCAGTTCCGCCGGCTCCTCGACTACACGCTGCCGCTGGTGTCGGTCCTCAAAGGTCGGCGGATCAGCCGCAGTATCGACGACGCGCTCGGCACCACCGGGATCGAGGACATGTGGCTGGGCTTCTACTGCGTGTCGACGAACCTGACCACTTCCCGCTTGCAGGTGCACCGCCGGGGGCGTGTCGCAGACGCGGTGCGCGCCAGTGTCGCCATCCCCGGCGTCCTGCCGCCTGTGCCGGCCGGCGATCACCTGCTCGTCGACGGCGGCGTGCTGGACAACCTGCCAATCGGGCAGATGCACGACGACAGCCGGATCGGGACCGTCATCGCCGTTGACGTGGCGCCGCCGAACGGCCCCCGCTCCAAGCGCGACTACGGGACGTCGGTGTCGGGCTGGCGGGCGCTCGGGGAACGGCTGCGCGGTCGACCGCCGAGCTATCCGCGCCTGGGGGCGGTGCTGTTGCGCAGCATGCTCACGGGTGCCGTGCGCAGCCAGCACGAGGCGTTGCGCGACATCGATGTCGACCTGCTCGTCGATCTCCGCCTTCCCGGTGTTGGGCTGCTCGACTTCGAGCGGGTGCGCCCTGTGGCGCAGGCCGGCTACGACGGTGCCCGGGCGCGGATCGAAGCGTGGGCGGCGACCCAGCCATGGCTGGCGGCGGCCTCGTGATCCTGCTGACCGTTCGCGACCTGCAGCACCGGGCTGTGCGCTTCGTCGTCGTCACGTTGCTGGCCGCCGTGGTGTTCACCTTGCTGTTCGTGATGACCGGTCTCGTCGAGCAGTTCAACCAGGAGCCGTACAAGACCGTCGACGCGTTCGGCGCCACGACGTGGGTCATCCCGGAAGGGATCACCGGTCCGTTCACCGCCTCCGGCACGCTGCCGGCGGACACGGCCGGCCTGCTCGACAGCGATAGTGCGGCGCCGACCGTGGTCGCCCGGAGCAGCCTGCGCGCCGGTGACGAGACGGTGGAGGCCGTGCTGATCGGGGTCGATGTCGGCGGGCTCGGCAACCCTCCGATCGTCGACGGACGTCCGCTCCACGGCCCTGGGGAGGTCGTCGTCGACACGACGGTGGACGCTTCCGTCGGTGATGTCGTCGCCGTCGCCGGCCGGCCGTTCGAGGTCGTCGGACGGTCGACGGACACGACGGTGCTCGCCGGCATCCCGCTCGTCTTCGCGACGATCGGCGAGGTGCAGGATCTCGTGTTCAAGAGTCGCGAGGTCATCAGCGCCGTCCTCGTCGACGGTGTCGCCGGCACCGTCCCGGACGGCACGGTGGCCGTCGATGCCGACCACATCGCCGAGGACGTCCTGAAGCCGTTGGAGGACGCGGTGGCGTCGGTCGACCTGGTCCGCGCCCTGTTGTGGATGGTGGCGGCCGTGATCGTCGGCGCAGTGGTGTATCTCTCGGCCCTGGAGCGCCAGCGCGACTTCGCCGTGTTGAAAGCGATCGGCGCGACGAACCGCAGCCTGCTCGGGGGGCTGGCGATCCAGGCCGTGCTCGTGGCGCTGCTCGCCGTGCTCGTCGCCGCCGGGCTGCAGGCACTGCTCGTGCCGGTGTTCCCACTGCAGGTGCGCGTGCCCGCCCGCGCCTTCGCCCAGGTGCCGCTGGCGGCGGTGGCGATGGCCCTGCTCGCCGGCGCCGCAGGGATGCGCAAGGTCGCTCGCTCCGACCCGGCCATGGCCTTCGCCGGAGCCGGGGGTTGACAATGGAGGCGCTACGTGTCGAGTCGCTGACCGTCGAGTACGTCCACGACGGGTATGCCGTGCGGCCGCTCGACGGTCTCGGGTTTGCCGCCGCTCCCGGCGAACTGACCGTCCTGCTCGGACCGTCGGGTTCGGGCAAGACGACGCTGCTGTCCTGTCTCGGCGGCATCCTCACGCCGACGTCCGGTTCGATCATGTTCGGCGACGTCGACGTGGCCAGGCTGGGCCGGCGCGATCTCGACGCGTACCGCAAGACGAAGGTCGGGTTCGTCTTCCAGGCGTTCAACCTGATCGCTTCGCTGACGGCGCGGGAGAACG
Organism: Actinomycetota bacterium; assembly: GCA_030858325.1. Lineage (GTDB taxonomy): Bacteria > Actinomycetota > Acidimicrobiia > Acidimicrobiales > Ilumatobacteraceae > JALZMG01. Next base: position 2,859 of record JALZMG010000072.1, read on the forward strand.
TCGCCGTGCCGCTGATGATGGCGGGACGGAGCGGACGGGAGGCGTTCCGACGCGCCGATGAACTGCTCGCTCAGGTCGGGCTGACCGATCGCGCCGGTCATCGTCCGGCGAAGCTCTCCGGTGGACAGCAGCAACGTGTCGCCGTCGCCCGCGGGCTCGGCCAGGATCCGGCGCTGCTGCTGGCCGACGAACCGACCGCCAACCTCGACCACATCCAGGCCGAGGGTGTGATCCGCCTCCTGCAGGGCCTGCGCGACGAAGGTCGGATGATCGTGGTGTCGACGCACGACGCCCGTCTCGTGCCGATCGCCGACCGCATCGTTTCGATGGTCCCTGATGTCGACGACGCCGAGGGTCCACCTCACGAACGCCGCTTCGCCGCCGGCCTGTCGATCTTCGAACAGGGTGATCGGTCCGACGTCGTCTACATGATCACGTCCGGTGAGGTCGACATCGTGCGCGTTCACGCCGACGGCACGGAGGACGAGCTCAACCGTCTCCCGGCGGGTCAGTACTTCGGCGAACTCGGCGCCCTGCTCGGGTTCCCCCGTTCGGCGTCGGCGAGAGCGCGTACGGACGTCGTCGCGTGCGCCTACAGCCCCCGGGCCTTTCGCCGGCTCGTCGTGCGCAACGAGTGATCGAGACGACCCTCGCCGAGCCGTCGTTACCCTGCCCGGGCATGGCGCAGCCCGAGCCGTCCAGCGTGAGCGGCAACCTGGACGCGGCGACGCTCGTCGGGTTGCTCGCCGACGACGACCGGCGGGCCGTCGTCGCCGCGCTGACGCTGGGCGCCGCGACGATCCCTGAGGTGGTGCGCGCCAGCGGGCTGCCAGCCGAACGAGCC
>JALZMG010000075.1 GCA_030858325.1 Actinomycetota bacterium
GTACAGCTGCCGGCCGCCGGGGTCTTCGGCCGACTGGGCGAGCGTGCCGTCCGGCAGCTTCGTGCCCGTGTTGCCGGTCAGGTCGGCCGCCCCCGAGATCAGCCCGGGGAACGCGTCGACGCATGCCGCCAGGATCTTGCCCATCGCCACTCGCGTGGCGACCTCCTCGCCCTGCTCGAACGTCGGCAGGCGGTCCTGCCAGTCCCCGACGCCCGACCCTGACCATGCCGCATCCCAGGCCGCCCGCTCGTCGGCGTCCAGCGCACCGAGTGCGCCGTTCCAGCGCCCGTGTGCATCGCCGCAGCGTTCGCGCATCGCGCGGCGGTACTCGGCGACGAGCTCCGGCGGCGACCAGAACGGCTCGTCGGGAATGCCCATCACCTCCTTCGTGCGGGTCACGTCCTCGGCCGTGAACGGGTTGCCGTGGGCCTTGTAGTCGTCGGTGTGGTCCGGCGAGGGGTAGCCGACGTGTGAGCGCAGGATCAGCAGCGTCGGGCGCTCCTCGTCGGCACGAGCCGACTGCAACGCCAGCTCCAGTGCGTCCAGGTCATCGGCGACCTCGCCGAGGTACTCGACATGCCAGCCGTAGGCGCTGAAGCGCTCGGCGACGTCGTCGGTGTTGGCCAGGCTCGTCGCGCCGTCGATCGTGATGCGGTTGTCGTCGAACACGCAGATCAACCGGCCGAGGCCGAGGTGACCGGCGAGGGACGCCGCCTCATGGCTGATGCCCTCCATGAAGCAGCCGTCGCCGGCGACGACGTACGTGTGGTGGTCGACGAGCGCCGGGCCGAACCGTTGACGCAGGAAGCGCTCGGCGATGGCCATGCCGACGGCGTCGCCGAACCCCTGGCCGAGCGGCCCCGTCGTGACCTCCACGGCCTTCGTGTGCCCGGCCTCCGGGTGGCCGGGCGTCTTCGACTCGAACTGGCGGAAGTCGCGGATGTCGTCCAGTTCCAGCCCGGCACCGGCGAGGTAGATCATCGAGTACTGGAGGATCGAGGCGTGGCCGTTGGAGAGGACGAAGCGGTCCCGGTCCGGCCACAGCGGGTCGTCCGGGTCGTACTTCAGGATGCGGCTGAACAACACGTGCGCGAGGGGGGCGAGGGCCATGGCCGTGCCCTGGTGGCCGCTCTTGGCGTGCAGTGGGGCATCCATGGCGAAGCCGCGCACGAGCGCGATCGCCTGGGCGTCCAGCTCGGGGGAGAAGGGAGAGGGCATCGCCGGGGGACTGTACCCAGCACCTTCGTTGTGCATGTCGCAACCGGCCCGAATCCGGCCGATTCCGACGTGCAGAACGGGTTGCTCAGGCCGGCGGGAGCAGTGTGAACGGGACGACCATCCACGCACCGCGGTCCAACCGGCAGTGGGCGAAGACCTGGCCGTAGTCGGGGAACTCCAACTCGCCGCGCACCAGGCGGTACGTGAACTTGCCGGGGTCGACGTTGAACGGACTGACGTTGCGAGCCACCTCGTCGTCGTCGGTCGGCGGCGCCTCGGCGTCGCCGGTGCGGCGGAACACGACCTCCAGCACGCCCTGGCCGGCGTCGCCAGGCGGGCAGTAGATGAGCACGACGAAGTGCGGCGCGATCGTCACCGGTGCCGGCGACGGCGCGGCCATCGAGAACATCGCCCCCGTCAAGTCGATGCGCGTCGCCGGCCCCGGCGCCTGGCGCATCTCGAAGTTCTCGACGAACAGCGCCGACACGATGTGCATCGCGCCGAGGGTACCGACCACCCGCCGCGCGATTCGCGCCACGCCGTCCGGTTTGGACGATGGCCGGTGCGGGGACACTCTGTGTCGGCAAGCGAACTAGCCCGTGGAAGGAAGCAACGCGATGGCATTCACCCTGCCCGACCTGCCCTACGACACGAACGCCCTGGAGCCGCATCTGTCGGCGGAGACGTTCGAGTACCACTACGGCAAGCACCACAAGACCTACGTCGAGACGCTGAACAAGCTCCTCGAGGGCACCCCCCAGGCCGACGCCAGCTTGGAGGACGTGATCATGAGCTCAGAGGGCAAGGTGTTCAACAACGCCGCCCAGGTGTGGAACCACACGCTGTACTGGAACTCGATGGCGCCCGGTGGCGGGGGAGCGCCGAGCGGGGCCGCCGGCGACGCCGTCAACGAGGCGTTCGGCAGCTTCGACGACTTCAAGAAGCAGTTCAAGGAGGCGGCAACGGGCCAGTTCGGGTCGGGCTGGACATGGCTGACGCTGGACGGCGGCACGCTCGCCATCTCGGCGACGAGCAACGCCGACCTGCCGATGAAGCACGGCCAGACGGCCGTCTTGACGTGCGACGTGTGGGAGCACGCCTACTACATCGACTACCGCAACAAGCGGCCGGACTACGTCGAGGCGTTCCTCGACCACCTGATCAACTGGAAGCTGCTCGACGACGCGCTGTGACGAGGCCGGCGACCGAGGTCACGC
>JALZMG010000078.1 GCA_030858325.1 Actinomycetota bacterium
TTGTCGAAGCCCATCCCCAGCGCGGACGTGGCCACGAGCGCCTTCACCTCGTTCTTGGCGAGCGCGGTCTCGGCGACCAGCCGCTCGGCCGTGTCGGTCTGCCCGGAATAGGCGACGACGTCGTGGCCCGCTTGCCGCAGGAACGCGGCGACGTCCAGGGACGCGGCAACCGTCAGCGTGTAGACGATCCCGCTGCCCGTGAGCGCGCCGAGGTGCTCGGCCAGCCACCCCAGCCGGGCCTCGGGCGTGACCAGCCGCAGTACGCCGAGACGCAGGCTCTCCCTGTCCAGCGAACCGCGCTGCACGAGCACGTCGAACGAGGATCCGCCGGCCCCGGTGGACAGCTGATCGGCGACGTCGGTGACCACGCGCTGGTTCGCCGTGGCCGTCGTCGCCAAGACGGGGACGTCCGGCCGCAACCGGGCCAGCGCATCACGGATGCGCCGGTAGTCGGGACGGAAGTCATGACCCCAGTCGGAGACGCAGTGCGCCTCGTCGACGACGAGGAGCCCGATCTGCGCGGCCAGCGGAGGCAGCAGGCGATCTCGGAAGTCGGGATTGTTGAGTCGTTCCGGGCTGATCAGCAAGACGTCGACCGACGCACCGGCCAGCCCCGTCTCGACGGTCTCCCACTCCTCAGTGTTGGCCGAGTTGATGGTGCGGGCCGTGATCCCGGCTCGCGACGCCGCCTCGATCTGGTTGCGCATCAATGCCAGCAGCGGGGAGACGATCAACGTCGGCCCCGCGCCACGCGCCCGCAGCAGCGCAGTGGCGACGAAGTAGACGGCCGACTTGCCCCACCCGGTGCGCTGCACGACGAGGGCCCTGCGGCGACCGGCGACGAGCGCTTCGATCGCCGCCCACTGGTCGTCGCGCAACGACGCATCGTCGCGACCGACCAGCGCCCGCAGGATCTTCTCGGCTTCGTCGCGCACGAGTGCCGACGGTACCGAAGGGGTGCCACGACCGGTTCTGCTAGAACGTTCGCCGTGACGAGCCCCCACCGCATCGATCCCGCCATCGGCGAGCGTGTCACCCGCCCGGACGAGATGCCGTCGATCGGCACCGTCGTCGACATGGTCAAGACCTACGCCAAGCAGGAGACGGTCGGCCCGTTGAAGGGCGCCGGCCGCTGGCTGGCGATGGGCGCCGCCGGCGCGGCATGCCTGGGTGTCGGTGCCGTGCTCATGCTCCTCGGCCTGCTGCGGCTGATCCAGACGGAGTGGGACCGCTCGGCACGGGGCAACCTGTCCTGGCTCGCCTACTTGATCGTGCTCGTCGTGGCCGCAGCACTGATTGCGCTTGCCGTCAGCCGCATCAACCGCGACACGATCGACGACCGACGAACCAACGATTTCACGAGCTGACGGGACGCGACATGGCGAAGAAGCACAAGACGACGATCGTCGCGCCGAAGGTGTCACGTGACGACTTGGAGCGCAGCTTCCGGTCGCTGCAGGACGGCATGAAGGGCAAGGTCGACGACAAGCGCAGCACCGTGGTCACCGCCGCCACGGTCGCCGGGGTCGTCGTGGTGCTGCTCGTGTTCCTCCTCGGCCGCCGCAGCGGCAAGCGCAAGACCACGCTCGTCGAGATCCGCCGGGTCTGACCGATGGCCCGCGCTCGCCGTCGAGGGTTTCTGTCGCCGGCATTCCTCATCCGTACCAAGGCGGTGCGCAGCGGGATCCTCGGCAATAGCCGCGGCTGGCGACTCGTCGCCGCGTTCATCTTCGGGCGCCGCCTGCTGAAGAAGATCATGGGCGGCGTCCCGCAGGTCGTCGCCACCGAGACGTTGCAGCCGGGGCAGTTCCTCTCCATCCGCACGATCGACCCGCGCACCGAACGACGGTGACGGTGCTGCGGCGGCGATGAGCACGCCGTTGCGGGCGGGTGAGCGCGTCCTGTTGCTCGACGGGAAGCGCCGACGTTACCTCGTCACGCTTGCCGCCGGCGGCGAGTTCCACAGCCACGCCGGCTACGTCCCCCACGAGGAACTGATCGGCAGGGCGGAAGGCACCACGGTCCGCTCGACGCGCGGCGCGGACTACACCGTGATCCGCCCGACGCTCGAGGACATCGTGGTCGAGATGCCACGGGGCGCGCAGGTGATCTATCCCAAGGATCTGGCCCCGATCTGCATGCTCGCCGACATCGGTCCGGGTGCCCGTGTCTTCGAATCCGGCGTCGGGTCAGGGGCGCTGTCGATGACGATGCTGCGGGCCGGTGCCGACATCGTCGGCTACGAGTTGCGGGAGGACTTCGCCAACCGGGCCCGCAAGAACGTGCGCGAGTTCCTCGGCGACGGCGTGCTCGACCGCTACCGCATCGAGCTACACGACAGCTACACGGGGATCGACGAAGCAGCGGGGGCGTTCGATCGCGTCGTGCTCGATCTCCCGGAGCCGTGGCAGGTCGTGCCGCACGCCGAGCGCGTCCTGCATGCCGGCGGCATCCTTGTCGCCTACACACCCTCGATCACGCAGGCCGTGCAGACGCGCGAGGCGCTGCGCGGTCGCTGGATCGACGCCCGCACACTGGAAGTACTGCACCGGACGTGGCACATCGACGGCCAGTCGGTGCGGCCCGACCACCGGATGGTTGCCCACACCGGGTTCCTGACCGTCGCCCGCTTCCTCGGGCCGGGGTCGAGCTACGGCTCGATGTAGATGCACTCCCCGGGGCACTCCTCCGCCGATTCGATCACCGCGTCAAGTTGCCCATCGGGAATGTTCGCCAGACCCGCTGCACCCTCCGACTGACCCTTCGCTACGGCATAGATGGTGTCGCCCTCTTTGACGTAGGCCAGCCCGTCGTCGAGCAGGGTGAAGACGTCGGGGGCGATCTCCTCGCAGAGACCGTCGCCGGTGCACAAATCCTGGTCGATCCAAACCTTCATGTCTGGCGGGCTCCTTCGTGAGCGGCGGAACGTGGCCGAGTTTACACGGTCAGGGGCGTGGAAACAGCGACCCGTCGCCGCTGACCAAAGATGCCGGGGCTGGGGGCGAGGGCGCGTGTAGCGTCGCCGACAGCGAAAGGAGACAGCGTGTCAGGTCCCGACGACATCACCGATGCCGAGCAGGCGCAGGTGGACGCGCTAAACGACGAGATCACGCACCTGCGGGCGCGTCTCGCCGACGCCCCGAAACGGGTGCGCGCGCTGGAGGAGCGGCTGCTCGAGACGAAGGGTCAACTGGCCCAGGCCGTCAACCAGAACGAGAAGTTGAGCTACACGCTGCGTGAGGCGCGTGAGCACATCGCCACGTTGCGCGACGAGGTCGACAAGCTGACGCAGCCCCCGTCCGCCTACGGCGTGGTCGTCGGCAAGAACGACGACGCCACCGTCGACATCCTGACAAGCGGGCGGAAGATGAAGGTGTCGCTGCACCCCGACATCGACCTCGACTCGCTGGATCGCGGCGCCGAGGTTGTGCTCAACGAGAGCTTCAATGTCGTGCTCGCCCGACGTCCGGAGATCACCGGCGAGGTCGTCACGGTCAAGGACGTGATGGAAGACGGCGTGCGTGCGCTCGTGGTCGGGCGGGCTGACGAGGAACGGGTCTGCGAACTGGCCGACGCGCTGCGTGGCATACACCTGCGCCCGGGCGATTCGATGCGCCTCGACCCGCGCAGCAACCTGCTGCTGGAGCGGTTGCCCCGTCCGGAGGTCGAGGACCTGCTGCTGGAGGAGGTACCCGACATCTCCTACAGCGACATCGGCGGGCTCGACGAGCAGATCGAGCAGATCGCCGATGCCGTCGAATTGCCGTTCCTGTACCAGGAGCTGTTCGCGGAGCATCGGCTGCCGGCGCCGAAGGGCATTCTCCTGTACGGCCCTCCGGGCTGCGGCAAGACGTTGATCGCCAAGGCCGTTGCCAACAGCTTGGCCCGCAAGGTGGCCGCGTCGACCGGCGACGAGAAGGGCCGCAGCTACTTCATCAACATCAAAGGCCCCGAGCTGCTCAACAAGTACGTCGGCGAGACGGAGCGGCAGATCCGGCTGGTGTTCCAGCGGGCCAGGGAGAAAAGCGAGGAGGGCTGGCCGGTCATCGTGTTCTTCGACGAGATGGACTCGATGTTCCGCACCCGCGGGTCTGGCATCAGCTCGGACATGGAGTCGACGATCGTCCCCCAACTGCTCGCCGAGATCGACGGTGTCGAGGGTCTGCGCAACGTCATCGTCATCGGCGCCACGAACCGTGAGGACCTCATCGACCCGGCCATCCTGCGCCCTGGCCGGCTCGACGTGAAGATCAAGATCGAGCGGCCCAACGCCGTCGCCGCGACACAGATCTTTGCCCAGTACCTGACTGAGGAGATCCCCATCGCCCCGGACCAGACCGTGCCGGAAATGATCGACGCCACCGTCGCCGAGATGTATCGCGACGACGATCGCAACCGGTTCCTCGAGGTCACCTACGCCAACGGCGACAAGGAGATCCTGTACTACAAGGACTTCGCCTCCGGGGCGATGATCGAGAACATCGTGCGGCGGGCGAAGAAGCTGGCCATTAAGCGGGTCATCAAGGGTGGTCAGCGGGGAGTGCACATCGACGACCTGATGGCCTCGATCAAACAGGAGTACCGCGAGCACGAGGACCTGCCGAACACGACGAACCCCGACGACTGGGCGAAGATCTCCGGCAAGAAGGGCGAGCGCATCGTGTTCATCCGCACGCTCGTCAACGAAGGCCGCGACGACGATCCCAAGGGCGGCCGAGCCATCGAACGCGTCGCCACCGGCCAATACCTGTAAGGCGGGCTGGTCCGGTTTCTCGACGCCGCGCTGCGGCACGGTTGCTCGACGGCTGGACCCGTCGACCGACGTGGTTTCGTCCTGCTTCACGAGCTCCGGGAACAACGCGCTCACCGACGACGTGGACGCGACAGATCACCGTGCCCGCGCCAGTCGTCAGGCCGTCTCCACCATCGCCAGCACCTTGTCTTCGTGGACGGAGCCGGGCGGGCCGTTCATGCGGGCCAGCGTCCGGGCGAGATGTTGCAGCACCGCGTTGGCGGGGGTCGGCACGCCGTGGAGACGGCCGAGTAGGACGATCTCGCCGTTGAGGTAGTCCGTCTCGATCGCCCCTGTGCCGCGAGCCAGGCTCTGCCAGCTCGACCCGCCGCTGCGGCGGACGCCGGCGATCGGGCGCCAGCTGATGTGGTCGCCGCGCCGCGCCTGATCCTCCTCGACGCTCACGCGAGCGATCCCGGCGGCGTCCAGGCAGGCCTCGCCCTCGGCCGTCACGATCTCACCGAGCCGCCCGCCACGGCCGCTGGACCGCACACCGCCTCGATCGCGTTGCCGAGGTTGGTGATCAGCTTGCCACCAGCACGACGTCGTCGGCGCCGAGATCGATCTCGGCTGGCGAAGCGACGCACGGCAGTGGCAGCACGACGGTGTCGTCGGGGT
>JALZMG010000082.1 GCA_030858325.1 Actinomycetota bacterium
TACCTGCGCAGCGGGGAGACGATCGAGGCCACGCCGTCCGCGCAGTCGGTGCGCTTCATCACGACGCGCACGACCGCCGTGTGGAGAGCCGTCGAGCGGGCCTGCATCACCGGCGACTTCCGGCCCCGGCCGAGCGCGCTCTGCGCGTCGTGCGGCTTCCAGCAATGGTGCCCGAGCTTCGGCGGCGACCCCGCACTGGCCGCGCTCGAGGCACCGCGGCGCCGGACGCTCCTCGCCACCTCGTGAACCACGCCGGCGGTGGCCAGCTCCCGGCGGTCACGCCGGGCACGGAATCCCTCGGCACGTCCGTCGGCCACTTCGACCGCGCCGTCGACGAGGCGCTGGAACACCTCCGCGGCCATGCCGTCCCCGACCGGTTGTTCACCCTCGCCAGCACGCTCGGCGACTTCAGCGTCGTGTGGCACATCGTCAATGTCGGGCGTGGTTTGACGAGCCGCCGGCGGTTCCACCAGGTCCCGCTGCTCGCCGCCGGCCTGGCCGTCGAGAGCCTGGTCGTCAACCAGGGCCTCAAGCGCGCCGTCAAGCGGCCGCGCCCGACGCTGGAGGGCGATCCTCGCTACGAGGTGCGCCGGCCGTCGACGTCGTCGTTCCCCTCGGGGCACGCCAGCGCGGCCGGGTTCACGGCCACCGTGTTGACCGGGTGGGACGGCGCTCGCTCCGCACCGCTGTGGTGGACGATCGGCACCGTCGTCGCCACCAGCCGGGCCTACGTGCGCATTCACCACGCCTCCGACGTCGTCGCCGGTCTGGCCGTCGGCGCCACGATCGGCCTCGGCGCGCGCGCCGTGCTGCGCCGGTTCGGCCGGGCGTGAACGAGCGGCCCTTCGACTCCGCCGGCGGCGGGCGAGCGAGCGACCAAGCTGGAATGGTGCTGCGGCGGGCGCGGTTGTACCTCCCATGCCCCGCACCTTCGGCCTGACCTACGACTACCGCTGCCCATACGCCCGCATCGCCCACGACCACGTCGTCACGGCGCTGCGGGCCGGGGCCGACTGGGACGTCACGTTCGTGCCGTTCTCACTCGGCCAGGCGCACGTCGTCGAGGGTGAACCGGCGGTGTGGGAGCGTCCCGAGCAGGACAGCGGGCTGCTCGCCCTGCAGGTCTCCGTCGTCGTGCGCGATCGGCAGCCGGACCGTTTCCTCGATGTCCACCAGGCGCTGTTCGAGCAGCGCCACGACGCAGGCGGCCAGTTGCGCACGAAGGACGACCTGACACCTGTGCTCGCCGCCGCTGGCGCCGATGTCGACGCGATCTGGGCCGAGGTCGACTCGGGCCGGGCGCTCGCCACGGTCGAAAAGGAGCACACGACGGCTGTCGAGGCGCAGCAGGTGTTCGGCGTCCCCACGTTCCTCGTGGACGATGCGGCGGTCTTCGTGCGCCTGCTGGAGCGCCCCGCCGGCGACGCCGGACTGGCCGTCGCCACCGTCGAGCGGGTCCTCGACCAGGTCGGCTGGCCGCTGCTCAACGAGTTCAAGCACACGTCGATCCCCCGCTGACGCCACCGCTCCGCCTCGGCGGGGGTGATGGCCCAACTTGTGTCAAAGCGTGTATCTGGCCGCGCACGGTCTCGAACCTGGGACTGCGCGCGCCCAGATACGCATTTGAGAAGATTCGTGCGAGGATCGCCACCGTGAGCGACGAGGTCAACGCAGGGCGCAAGATGAGCGACGCGGAGGGGCTGATGTGGCGCCTCGAGCACGATCCGTACCTGTCGTCGACGTTCGCCACGGTGTCGATCCTCGACCGGGCACCCAACTTTGACCGCCTGCGGGCACGTATGGAGCGGGCCCTGGCCGCCGTGCCCCGCCTCGGGTGGCGGGTGCAGTCGGCGCCGGTCAACCTGTCGGCGCCGATGTGGGTCGACGATCCGGACTTCGACATCGACTATCACGTCCGGCGCATCGCACTCCCCAAGCCGGGCTCGGTGCGCCAGCTCTACGACTTCGCCTCGATCATGGCGATCGACCCGTTCGAGCGGACACGACCGCTGTGGCAGTTCTTCGTCGTCGAGGGCCTGCGTGGCGGCAAGGCCGCGCTCGTACAGAAGATGCACCACACGATCACCGACGGCGAGGGCGGCGTGCAGATGTCGTTGCAGTTCCTCGACTTCCAGCGCGATGCCCCGGATCCGCCACCGCTCGACCCCGACCAGCTCGAGATGGCCGTGCCGCCACCGACACCGACGACGGCCGAGACGCTGCGCACGCTGTTCGCCGGCGGCCTGCGCGTTCCGCTCGGCGTCGTCCGCCAGGTGCGCGATCTCCTCGCCGACCCGTTGGCCATCCCCGACGCCAGCGCCGCCGCCGTCGACACGGTGCGCGGCGTCGTGTCGCAACTGTCCGACGTCGAACGAGCCCGCTCGCCGCTGTGGACGCAGCGCTCGATGCGCCGGCGGTTGGAGGTCGCTCGGGCTCCGTTCACGCCGACGCGGGAGGCCGCCAAGCGGCTCGGGGGGACGTTGAACACAGCGTTCCTGACGGCCGCCGCCGACGCCGCGGCCCGCTATCACGCCCAGCTCGGCGCACCCGTCGAGGAGCTGCGCGCCTCGATGGCGATCAGCACGCGCACGGAGGCGTCGGGAGCGAACGCATTCTCGATCGCCCGGATGATGGTCCCGGCCGGCGTGATGCCGATCGCCGAGCGATTCCAGCGGATCAACGAGATCGCCGCCGCCGCCCGTGAGCAGCGCGCCGGCGCCTCGCTGGCGACGCTCGCCGCGTTCGCCAGCACGCTGCCGACGTCACTCGTCACCCGCCTCGCCCGCCAGCAGTCGCAGACGATCGACTTCGCCACGTCCAACGTCAAGGCCTCGCCCGTCGCCGTGTACATCAGCGGCGCCAAGCTGCTCGAGAACTACCCACTCGGCCCGCTCGCCGGCGTGGCGTTCAACCTGACGCTGCTGTCCTACCTCGGCAGCCTGGACATGGGCATGAACGTCGACACCGCCGCGGTGGCCGAGCCCGAGCGCCTGGCCCGGCTGCTGCAGCGCTCCCTGCGGGACCTGCTCGCGGCCTGACGTCGCCGGACGGATCAAACCCTCGAACGGGTGACGATCAGACGCGCTCGGCGGCTGGCGCCGTCAGCAACGTGCGCACGTCGAGCAGCAGATCGGCCACCTCGCCCGACGACACCAGCTCGCGGCTCATCATCTGACCCAGCGCCTGGTCGATCACGGTGAGCGCCTCGGTGATCACCGCGTCGTGGGACTCGGTACCTGCCGCTACCCGGACGTCGAGCTGTTCGGTCACGAAGGCAACGGTACCTGGATCCGCCGCCGCGCGCGTGTCATCGAGCGTGCCGGTTACTCGACAGGAGATCGTGAACGTGGCGTCCCGCCGCGCCGGCGGTCCGTCGGAGCGCACCGTCAACTCGATCGTGACTCGTTGTCAGGGTTCTCGTTGAGGGCCACCGGGATGCTCACGACCTGCTGCTCGTCGCCCGGCTGGAACGAGATCGGGGTCGGGACGGCACCGAGTCCGTCCGCCGTGTCGGTCACCGTCACGTCGGCGACAACGGGGACCGACGGCGTCGCCGCCAGGCCGACCGGAACCTGGACTGCGCCGTCCTCGACGCACATCGAGTCCCGTCGATGATGACGTCCGGTTGGACCTCGATCGTCACCGCGGCCTCGGACGTCACCACACCGTCGGTGACCGAGTAGACGAACGAGTCCTGCCCGGTGAAGCCGGGACCGGGGGCGTAGACGAACGTGTCGACACCCTGCAGCTGGACGTCGCCGTTGGCGGCGCCGGAGACGATGGCGAACTCCAAGGCGTCGCCGTCGAGATCGCCGGTGGCGAACGGTGGCGTCAGCTTCGTGTCCTGGGGCCGAGCCTCCGGGCGTCGGCCACTCACGCGATTGCCATCAGCTGGCCGGATGAGGCGGCTCCGGCGGCGCGGGCGCGCCGAGCGTGCCGCAGCCGGCGAGCTGGACGAGCACTGTCCCCGTGACGGCTCGACGTCGTGCAGCTCGGATAGCTGGCCGATGATGCCTGCGGCGACCAGCGTCGCCTCGGCGTCGGCGGCTCCGGGTAGGCGCCGTTCAGCGCGGCAGAGCCCCCGAGCGCGGTCCGCAGCATGGTGCGGTCGGCGGCGCACGACGCCTCCAGCGTCCCGCCGACG
>JALZMG010000114.1 GCA_030858325.1 Actinomycetota bacterium
TGACGATCGGCTTCGTCCACCCCGGCACGAGGCGGGGGATGTTGGAGATGATGATCGGCTCGCGAAACACGACGCCGCCGAGGATGTTGCGGATCGTGCCGTTCGGCGACCGCCACATCTTCTTCAGGCCGTACTCCTCCACGCGCGCCTCGTCGGGTGTGATCGTGGCGCACTTCACGGCGACGCCGTGCTCGTTGGTGGCGTTCGCCGAATCGATCGTCACCTGGTCGTCGGTGGCGTCACGGTTCTCGATCGACAGGTCGAAGTAGCGCAGGTCGATGTCGAGGTAGGGCAGGATCAGCTGCTCTTTGATGAACGCCCAGATGATTCGTGTCATCTCGTCGCCGTCCATCTCGACGACGGGGTTGGCGACGTTGATCTTGTCCAACTCGGCTGCTCCTCACGACGCGGCGGGGGCCGCACTTGTATCGAACTTGTAGCAGTGTAGTGCAACGAGGAGTCCGGCTGTCCGTTCGGACCGTCCCGATCGGGCCGGTTCAGAAGGACAGAACGACTGGGCCGTAGCATGGCGCCGCCGTATGGACTTCTCGTGGACGCCCGACCAGCTCGCGCTGCGTGACGAGGCGCGTCAGGTGGCGACGGACGCCGTGGTTCGGTTCGGGCGTCACAACGACTCGTGGATCAACGGCTACGCCACCGACTTCGCCAAGGAGATGGCGGCGAGGGGCTGGATCGGCCTGACGTGGCCGCCGGAGTTCGGTGGCGCCGGGCGTCCGCCGGTCGACCGCCTGATCGTCGGCGAGGAGCTGATCGCCGCCGGGGCACCGGTCGCCGCGATGTGGTTCGCCGACCGCCAGATGGGCCCGGCGCTGATCGCCTTCGGGCGGGAGGACCAGCAGGCCGAGTTCCTGCCGGGGATCCTGGCCGGCGAGACGACGTGGTGCATCGGCATGTCGGAGCCGGAAGCCGGCAGCGACCTCGCCGGGCTGCGCACGCAGGCCCGTCGTGACGGCGACGAGTGGGTGATCAACGGCCAGAAGATCTGGACCAGTTTCGCCGTCGTCGCCGACTACGTGTACCTGATCTGCCGCACGACCGCCGACGGCCCCCCGCATCAGGGCATCAGCGAGATCATCGTGCCGATGGACACGCCGGGCATCGACGTGCGGCCGATCACGGACATCACGACCAACCGCCACTTCTGCGAGGTCTTCTTCACCGAGGTGCGCGTCCCGGCGACCAACCTCGTCGGCGTCGAGGGCAACGCGTTCAAGCAGACGATGCGCCAGCTCGAGCACGAGCGCGGCGGCATCGACCGCCTCGTGTCGAACCGCGCCCTGTACGAGTTGGCGGTGGAGCGCGTGCGCGCCGACGGGCGCACCGCCGACCCGCTGGTGCGCCAGGAGATGGCGGCGCTGGAGACCGGCTACCGCATCGGGCGCATCCTCGTCGTGCGCGAGGTGCTCCGCCAGGCCCCCGCCGGGTTCTCGGCGGCGACGAAGTGCTTCTGCACCGAGCACGAGTGGCGCGTCGCCCAGTTCGTCTCCCGCGTCCTCGGCCCGGAGGCCACGCTGTGGAACGACGTGACGAAGGGCCTTGCATACGCCCCCGGCTACACGATCATGGGCGGCACGTCGAACATCATGCGCAACATCCTCGGAGAACGCGTCCTCGGGTTACCGCGCGAACCGCGCTGAAGAGCCGTTCTGTCCTTTCGAACCGTCCCGATCGGGCCGGAACGGAAGGACGGTCAGCTGATCGGGACGACATCGGCGACGGCGGCGTGGAAGAACCCGAGTGCCGGTTCGTTCGCCCCGACGCGGATGGCGTCGATGGCGCCGGAGGCGAGCCCGCGCTGGGCGCCGGCCAGCGCGGCGAAGTCCTCGTCGATGACGGTGTCGATCGTTAACCGCCAATTGCGCTCCCAGTGCGCTTCGGCGGACGCGGAACGATCGTCACCGGGAACGTAGAAGTCGAGGTCGCAGATCGACCGGCCGGGATCGACCGGGTCCGGCGTGATCCGCCACGTCTCGACATGGTCGACCTGGATCACGAGCACCGTGTTCGGGAACAGCACGTAGACGAGCGCGCTGTGGGCCACGAGGTCCCAGCCCTCCGGCGGCTCGCCGGCCAGGTCCGTCAGCGTGCGGCGGGGCAGCACCTCGCGCAGGTGGCGCCCGAAACGCTGGGCGTGGCACAGGTTGTTGATGAAGATCGGGCCGACGGTGCGTCGATGGAGTGAGGCGAAGTGGTACGGCTCGAGGAACGAATCGACGACGAGCTTCCAGTTCATCGCCAGGTCGAAGCGGTGCGACCGCCAGGGGCGGTGGTCGACGATGCCGACGGCGTCGAGGTCGTCGCCGATCCCACCCAGGTCCGGAGCGGTGACGACCGTCGCCGCCGGCGATGGGACGACCCAGATCAACCCGTGCTCCTCGGCGACCGGGAGCTGGCGCAGCCCGGGCCCTGGCACGTCGACGTGTGGGAACGCGTTTCGGTCGGGCACACCGACGAGCGCGCCGCCCAGGTCGTAGGTCCAGGCGTGGTACGGGCACGTCAAACGGCGCCGGCAGCCGCGACCATCGGCGACCACCTGCGTGCCGCGGTGGGCGCAGACGTTGGCCATCGCCCGCACGACCCCGCCGTCATCGCGCGTCAGGACGAGCGGCACGGCGAACGTGTCACGTGTGAGGTGGCTCCCCGGTTCGGGCAGGTCCGACGACAGCGCCGCCACCTGCGGCCACGTGGAAAACAAGATGGAACGCTCGCGTCGCAGGTACTCAGGGTCGCAGTAGGTCGCGGCCGGCACGGAGCCCGGCTCCGTGCACCACGATCGCTGTGCGGCAGCGTGCTCGAGCAACGTGGCGATGATCGGCTGGCAGGTGGCGTTGCGCATGATGGCTCCGATCAGGTAGCGACGGTGCCGCCGTCGACGAGCAGGGTCTGGGCGGTGACGAAGCGCGACTCGTCGGAGAGGAGATGGACGATGGTGCCCGTCAGGTCGGACGGCTCGAGGTTGCGGCGCAGGCTCTGCTGGGCGGCGATCGCGCCGAGCAGCCTCTCCCGCCCGTCGCCGAAGAACTCCTCGGTGCCCTCGGTCAGCACAGCCGAGGGGGCGACGGCGTTGACGCGGATCCAGTAGCGGCCGAGCTCGCGGGCGAGCCCGCGAGTGATGCCGAGCACGGCGGCCTTCGATGTGACGTAGTGCAGCGCGTTGGGCAGCCCGTACACGGCGGCGAGCGAGGAGATGTTGACGATGCTCGCCGTCTCCCGCTCGCGCATCGGCTCGACCGCGGCGCGACACATCTGGTACACGCCGGTGACGTTGACGCGCATCGTCGCCTCCCACTCCTCGGGGTCGATGCGGTCGAACGGTCCGCTCGACAGGCCGGCGTAGAGCGCGGCGTTGTTGACGAGACCGTCGAGCCGGCCGAACGAGT
>JALZMG010000074.1 GCA_030858325.1 Actinomycetota bacterium
TCCCCGATCTGAGCGGGTTGACGCTGCCCCAGGCGCGCGAGGCGCTGGCCGCCGCCGGGTTGCAGGTCGGCGCCGTCGTCGGCAACTCGCTCGGCACGTTCGAGCTGGCGACCGTCGACGGCGACGAGGTCGGCGCCGGTGAAGAGATCCTGCGCAACTCCGCGGTCGACGTCGTGTTCTTCTGACGACGGGCCGCCGGTTGTCTGACGCGGCCGATGGTCATTTCGACACGCCGGCATCGGTATCGCTACCGTGCCGCACGCGCCAGAAAGGACCGGTGGCATGCGAGCACTTGAAGGTCGGGTGGCGATCATCACCGGCGCCGGCCGGGGACTCGGTCGTGAGCACGCACTGTTGTTCGCCGCCGAGGGCGCCAAGGTGGTCGTCAACGATCACGGCGGTGCCAACGACGGCGCCGGTGCGGACGTCACTCCGGCGCAGGAGGTCGTCGACGAGATTCGCGCCGCCGGTGGCGAAGCACTGGCCAACGGTGACGACATCGCCGACTGGGAGGGGGCGCAGGCGCTCGTCAACTCCTCCATCGACGGCTTCGGCGGTCTCGACATCCTCGTCAACAACGCCGGCATCCTGCGCGATCGCGTGCTCGTCAACATGAGCGAGGCGGAGTGGGACGATGTCGTCAGGGTCCACCTGAAAGGGCACTTCGCTCCGACGCGGTGGGCGGCCGCATACTGGCGCGAAGAGGCCAAGTCGGGGCGGGCCAAGCCGCGCAACATCGTGCACACCTCGAGCACGTCGGGCCTGTTCGCCAACCCCGGCCAGAGCAACTACGGCGCAGCCAAGACAGGCATCGCCACGTTCAGCCAGATCATCGCCAAGGAGCTGTCGCGCTACGAGGTCAAGAGCAACTGCATCGCCCCGGCGGCGCGCACCAGGCTGACGCTGGCGACGCCCGGCCTGGAGGACATCATGAAGGCGAGAGAGGGTGCCTTCGACGACTGGGACCCGGCCAACGTCTCGCCGCTCGTCGCCTACCTGGCCTCCACGGACTGCGCGTTCACGGGCGAGACGTTCTTCGTCCAGGGTCGCACGGTCAAGCGCGTCCGCTCGTGGGAGATGGCCGAGACGGTCGAGCACCCGGACGAGCGGTGGACGGTCGCCGAGTTGTCCCAGGCGCTCGCCGTGCTGGCCTGATCCGGCGCGAGCGTCAGGACGTGATCTCCTTGATCTCCTCGGCGATCTTCTGGGTGACGTCGGTCGTGGGGATCGCCGTCTGCATGGCCATCAGCTTCATCATGTCGCCCTGGACCGTGATCCGGCCCGACAGAAACGCCTGCATCCCGGCCGCCGGGTCCTGGTCGACGAAGATCGCCTTGGCCGTGTCGTAGTCGGTTGTGACGGTGACGTCGGCGTCTTCGAGGTGGCCGAGCTCCATCACCATCTCGCCGGATGATGTGTCGAGGTGGCTGTGCACCGTGCCCTCCCCGAACGGCGCGCCGGTGACGACCTGGTTGATCTTCAGCACGGTGGAGATGGGCGGCGTCAGCCCGGCATGGCGCTCGCGGATGGCGCGGGCCTCGGTCATCCACTCGTCGGACAGGAACGGGTTGGGCATGGCGTGAATGTAGCGATCGGACGCGCCGACGGCCCGGTGGACCGTCGTCGTGGCGTCACGGCTGGACGAGATAGCAGCCGTCGCGGCTGAACCCGACGACGCGGCCGCCGGCGGCGAGCGCGCCTCCCAGTTCGGCGCGGACGCGGTGACGCCACGCCGTCGCCTCCCCGGCGTCGGTGCGGCGCAGGACGACGATGTCGTCCGGCGTCGCCACGCTGATCGTCCCGTCCGCCGACTCCTCCGCCGGTGCCGGTAGCTCACCGCTCGTCGGCCAGGCGACGAGCAGCCGGTCGCTCTCGTCGCGGTGGTTGATGGTGTCGTCGATCGGCCCGTAGAAGTCGACGAGGTAGGCGTCGACGACCGCGCGCAGCACGTGCAGGTTGAACCAGGCGTTGCGCCGCACGAGCGGATCGAACGTCCACGTGACCCAGGCCAGGCCGTGCTCGGCAGCCCATGCCCGCTGGTGCCGCTTCAGCGCCCGCCCCAGACCAGTCTGGCGCAGGCCCGGCAGGATGCCCGTGACGTGGCTGTGCAGCGCCGGCGCTCCGTCATGGCGGGCGAGGAAGCCCAGCGAGCCGCCGACGATCTGGTCGTCGTGCGAGGCGGCGGCGACGTACCCGCCGCCGTGGCTGATCGCCCGCAGCAGCTCGACGCCGACGATCGGCGTGATCGACCC
>JALZMG010000136.1 GCA_030858325.1 Actinomycetota bacterium
GGATCCTGTCGGCGCGCTGTCACCGAGGAAATCCCCGGTTCTTGCCGTTGGACCCGCGACCGGGTTGGCCGGGGCCGCTCGTCAGACGACGTTGGGGACGGCGGCCGGCGTGCTCACGTCGACCGAGTGCAGCACACTGTCGACGTCGTCGGCAACACGATGACGGAAGCCGTCGGCTGGGCAGCCGAGGCCGCAGAGTCGAGCGCCGAGTTCGCCGCCGCCGCGACCGAGGCGGCCGCGAACATCGGTGCGTCGGTCGCGACCGGCGACTGGGACGGCGTTGTCGACGCCGGTGAGGAATTCGGCGGCGCGCTCGTCGACCACTTCGAGGACATGGGCGAGGGCGTCGTCGGCGCCGCAGGCATCGCCGCCAACTTCGCGGGCGAAACGTTCCAGGCGACCGTGCCACAGGGGCTGCTCGAAGCGGTCGACGACGCCGGGGTGTTCGACGCCGTCGACACGGTGTCCGGCGGGATCGTCGACGTCAACGCCGCCGACGGCAAGTTCGACTTCCAGATCGGCGACCCCGACGTGTTTGGGGTCGGCGTGCATTCCAGCGCCGAGGGGTTCGACAGCGACTTCAACGTCGGCGTTGTCGGCGGTCACGTGGGCAGCAATGCCGACGGCAGCTTCGACATCGGCGCCGACGTCGGCGTCGATTGGGGTCCATTGCCGAACTTCGGTGCGCACGTCGCGCAGGACTCCGACGGCCACGTCGGCGTATCGGGACGCGCCGAGCTCTACATCCCGACCCCAGCGGGCCTCGTCGGCGGCGAGGTCGAGGGCGCCTACCAGGAGACCGCCGAAGGCTTCGAGGTATCCGGGTCCACGACAGGCCGCTATTTCAGCCCGACCGGTGGTTACGTCGGCGCAGGCGTGCACGGCGGCTACGGCGAAGACGCCGACGGTTACCACACCAACGTCGGCGTGCATGGCGAGGTCGGCATCGTGGGCGGCCCCGAGGTGCGCGGCTCGGTCGACTACAACGAGGGTCGTGAGGGTGACGTGTCATACCAGGGGGTCAGCACGGCGGCCCAGGCGCAGGCCTACGGGCTCGCCGCCGGGGTCAGCGGCAGCTACACGCACGCCGAAACGCCTGACGGCGACTTCGATTCCTTCGAGGGCGCCGGCTCGCTCGGTGGCTTCGGCCAGCGCGGCACCGTCGGCGGCAGCATGGTCAGCGGTCCCCAGGGAACCACGACGAACTTCGACGGCGACTTCGACGGCGGGCTCGGCTCGCTCGATGTCGACGGCCTTGCCAAGTTCACCGGCTCGGCGCTCGACACGTTCGGCGTCGACGGCGCCAGCGACATCGCCAGTGGCGTCGGCACGGTCGGCCGGTTTGCCCAGGGCGTCGACGGCGTGATTGGGGGCGACCTGTCGAAGCTCGGCGCGCTGAGCGGGCAACTCGGCGGCGTGCTGGGCGACGACGACGGCATCCTCGGCACGTTCGGCGGCGCAGTCGGTGGGCTTGCCGGCGGCGGCGGAGCCGGCGCCGCGTTGGGGGCGGCGGGCGGCTTGCTCCGTGACGCCTTCGACGATGACTCGGACCCGGTCGGTGTCGGTGGCCTGGCCCACGACGCGCTCGGCGGAGCCGGAGCCGGTGCCGCTATCGGCTCGCTCGTCAACGATGACGTCGACCGGAGCCTCAGCGACGACGGCTTCGACATCAACTATCGCGCAGGGGGCAATGATGACGCCGGCGACGCCCCTGACTACCAGCAGGCCTACGACGCACCCGCGTTCGAGCAGCCGGTGTACGAGCCACCGCCGACCGAGTTTGAGCAGCGGATGGAGGCCATCGACGAGGTGGCCGACACCACGGACAACTTCTTCGACGGATTGTGAGACCCGCCATGACGACGACTGTCACGACCATCACCGCCGGCGGCGGCGCGGTCTATCCGAGCGAGGCGTTGCCGGGGATCCCGCCGTTCACGTTCCCCGTCCCGGATGGCTGGGTCGTCGAACCCTCGCTCGACGCGCTCGCCGTGGCCCGCATCCCCGTCGCCGACGACGGGTTCTGGGCGAGCATCATCGTGACCGCCAACCGGGTGCCGTCGGGACTCAAACTGCGCCAGGCGGTCGAGACGACGTATCGCCAGTTCCTGCTTCGCTACCCGGACGCCAAGCTGCAGGGCGAGCGTCTCGCGGCCTACGACAACCGCGAGACCTACGTGCGCGTCATCGAGGTCGCCGGAGACGATGGACGCGCCGTGTCGCAGCTCCACGCGTACTTTTTTGCGCCGCTCCAGGGCGACAACCGTGTGCGCGAGCTGTTCCAGTTCGTCGCGTCGGCGCCGACCGAGCACCAGGACAACTACGGCAAGGCGGTCGTCGACGCCCTCGCCGGGTTCCGGTTCACGTGAGTGCTTGGGGTTTGAGCGGATAGTCCAGCCACGTGCTGCGACCGCTCCCGCTTCGCCTGATCTGGAGGCCCCGCAGCCCGAACAAGGGCGCTGTCACATGGGCCGGCTCCTATCCGGCTCGCCTTCTCATCCGAGCAGCGGATTGCGGATGCGGTAGAGCACCTGGTCGCGGAGCGGATGGCCTTCGGCGAGGTCGGGGTGGGCGAAGTCGTCGGCGTCGTCGTGGGTCATCCCGATCGCCGCCATGCCGCGCCACGACGGCTCGTTGCGCCGCGACGTGAATGCCACGACTTCGACGAGCCCGACGCGATCGAAGCCGTCGCGCAACACCTCGTAGGCCGCTTCGGAGGCGTAGTGCTGCCGCCACGTGCGGGCCGCGAACTTCGTGGTGAGGTGCACCGCCGGCGTGAAGTGCGCGTCGAAGCGGACGGACAGGAGCCCGATGAATCCGATCAGTTCGCCGCTCGCGGCCACCTCGACAGCCCACGGCCCGAACCCGCGCTGTGCGAACGACGCCTCATAACCGGCGATTCCGCGCGCCGTCTGCTCGCGCGTGAGGGGAGCGACGAAGTGCTGCATCACCTCGGGGTCGGCGTTGATGGCCGCGAGCGGGTCGACATCGGCGTCGCGCCACCGGCGCAGCACGAGCCGCTCCGTGGTGAGCTCGCCCGGCACGTACATGCCGCTCAGCCTGGCAGTACCGCAACGATCCCGAGAGCCATTCGCACAACCAACCACTACGGCGCCGCACCGTCAACGTCGTCAGGGGTGCCACGCAGACCCGGAACCGAACGTACGCCTTCCAGATCGAGCCAGCCCGCACCGCGAGCCCGTCGGTGATCCGCCAGCACGACTGATCCGGATACTCGACCGAATACGACCTGGCCTTGGCCTTGTACGTGGGGACTCCGACACCGCACCGCTCCGGAGCCGTTGGTATAACCGTCAGCGCCCGGCTCGCGCGTCCTGCGCGAGGCAGCGCGAGATCACCCGGATTCGCCGGTCGCTGGCGGCGGGGAGGGGCAGGCCGCCTGCTCGGGAACTTCCGCACGCGCTTCATCCTCAACACCGCGACGTGATGCACGCCGCTTGATCAGAGATTGGCGGTAGCGGCGAGGGCGGTCTCGATCGTGCGGGCAGGCCCATCCGGCGTTCGGGGAGCGAGAACCACGAGCCGGTGGACGCCAGCGTCGGCGTACGCCGCGACCAGTTCGGGCGCGATGCGACCGCGTAGTGTCACGCTGATCTCCAGTTCGCCGGGTCAACTGGTCGTTCGACTCGGTCGGCGGCGGTGCGTAAGCCGGTGAGTGACGACGCGACGTCCTCGGCCGTGAGCCAGTATCCGTA
>JALZMG010000151.1 GCA_030858325.1 Actinomycetota bacterium
ACCATCGTAGAGTCACGGCCCGTGATCCGAGCGGTGTTGTGGGACTTCGGCGGCGTGATCCTCTCCAGCCCGTTCGAGGCCTTCGCCCGCTACGAGCGGGGACGCGGGCTGCCAGCCGACTTCCTCCGCGGCGTCAACGCGACGAACCCTGATGCCAACGCGTGGGCCCGGCTGGAGCGGGCCGAGTTGACCCACGCCGGCTTCGACACCGCGTTCGCCGCCGAGTCGAGGGCGCTCGGTCACGAGGTGCCCGGCGCCGACGTGCTGGCGCTGCTGGCCGGCGATGTACGCCCTGAGATGGTTCGTGCGCTCGATCGCGTCATCGCTGCCGGGCTGCACACGGCCTGCCTGACGAACAACGTCGTCAGCCCGGACGAGACCGCAGGCGGCGCCGACGTGCGACCGGAGGTAGCGGCGGTGATGGCCCGCTTCGATGTCGTCGTCGAGTCGAGCAAGATCGGCGTGCGCAAGCCCGAGCCGGAGTTCTACCGCACGGCCTGCGAGCTGCTCGGTGTCACGCCGGCGGAATGCGTGTTCCTCGACGACCTGGGCATCAACTTGAAGCCGGCGCGGGCGATGGGCATGACGACGATCAAGGTCGACGACTCCGCCGCGGCCATCGCCGCCCTGGCCACCGTGCTCGAACTCGATCTCAGCTGACGACACGCAGCGACGTGTGCCGAGCGAGCACGTCGGCACACCGCACTTCTGGTATCGCGAAGGAACTCGATCCATGCCGAGGTGTCGATGAGGATCATCGCGCGGAGGGCCACGTTGACCGCCTCGCGCTTGGTCGAGAGGCGAAAGCGCGCCATCACCGCGGCGCAGGCGTCGTCATCGAGGTTGGTGCGCGACATACACCATGTCAACGTGTGCGGATGGCTGACCCGTTGAGCGAACCGTACGACGGCGGGATGCTGCCCGTCGGCGACGGCCATCACGTCTCCTGGACCGTCCGTGGTGCACCCGACGGCAAGCCGATGGTCGTGCTGCACGGCGGGCCGGGGAGCGGCAGCGGGACGTGGGGCCTGCGCGCCTTCGACGCGCACCGCTGGCGCATCGTCCAGTTCGATCAACGCAACTGCGGGTGCAGCACGCCGTCGGCCGGCGATCCGTCCGTCGACTTGTCGGCGAACACGACGGCGCATCTGGTCGCCGACATCGAACGGCTGCGAACGCACCTCGGTATCGAGCGGTGGACGGTTTTCGGTGGCTCGTGGGGGACGACCCTCGGGCTGGCGTACGCCGAGACGCACGGCGAGCGGGTCACCGAGATGATCCTCGTCAGCGTCGGCACGACGTCGAGCCACGAGGTGCACTGGGTGACACGGGCGATGGGGCGGGTGTTTCCCGAGGCGTGGGAGCGGTTTCGCGATGGCGTGCCCGCAGACGACCGCAACGGTGACCTGGCGGGGGCTTACTCGCACCTGCTGCACGACCCCGACCCGGACGTGCGCGAACGGGCAGCACATGCGTGGTGCGACTGGGAGGACACCCACGTCGCCACGTACGCCGGGCACACCCACGACGAGCGCTTCGACGACGCGCGGTTCCGCCTCTGCTTCGCCAGGCTCGTGACCCACTACTGGAGCAACGCCGCGTTTCTCCCCGACGGCGCGCTGATCGCCAATGCCGAACGCCTCGCCGGCATTCCCGGCGCGCTGATCCACGGGCGGCTGGACATCAGCGGGCCGGCCGACATCGCGTGGCAACTGGCTCGGACGTGGCCGGATGCCGAGCTCGTGCTCATCGACGACGCCGGCCATGGCACCGGTCACCCGTCGACGATGGCCGCGATCACGACCGCCGCCGACCGCTTTCTCAGGTGAGCTCAGCTCAGTCGTCGGCGCTGGCGCGGCGCCAGCGGAGGTAGCCCTCCATGAACTCGTCGAGGTCGCCGTCGAGCACAGCGGCGACGTTGCCGGACTCGATCTCCGTGCGCAGATCCTTGACCATCTGATACGGCTGCAACACGTAGCTGCGGATCTGGCTCCCCCACCCGACCTGGGCCTGCTTGCCGGCGATGGCATCCAGCTCGTCGGCGCGCTCCTCTTCGACCTTGGCGGCGACCATCGCCTTCAGGCGCCCGAGCGCCTTCTCCCGGTTCTGCAGCTGGCTGCGCTCCTCCTGCGAGCTGGCCACGAGGCCGGTCGGCTCGTGGATCAGGCGCACCGCCGAGGAGGTCTTGTTGACATGCTGCCCTCCGGCACCGGACGCCCGGAAGACCTCCATGCGGATGTCGGCCTCGTCGATGTCGACCTCGGGATCGTCCATCACCGGCCACACCTGCACCGCGGCGAAGCTCGTCTGGCGGCGGCCTTGGTTGTCGAACGGGCTGATCCGCACCAGCCGGTGCGTGCCCCGTTCACTCGTCATCAGCCCGTACGCGTAGCGGCCGGTCAACGTGAACTCGGCCGACATGATCCCCGCCTCCGTGCCTTCCGAGACGCCGTCGACGCTGAACCCGAGCCGGCGCCGCTCGGCCCAGCGCTCGTACATGCGCAGCAGCATCTCGCTCCAGTCCTGCGCGTCGACACCACCGTCTTTGGCGTTGATCTGGACGATGCAGTCGGCCTCGTCGTGCTCACCCGTGAACAGGCTGCGCAGCTCGAGCTGGTCGAGCCCGTGACCGACCGTCGCCATGCCGGCGGCGATGTCCGGCTCCTGCGACTCGTCGTCTTCCTCCCGCGCCATCTCGTGGAGGACCTCGACGTCGTCGAGCTCGGACGACAGGCCGTCGAACGTGGCCAGGTCGTCGCGCACCGCCGCGTACTCGCCGGAGATGGCTTTGGCCGCGTCGGAATCGTCCCACAGGTCGGGGCGGCCCATCTCCGCCTCCAGCTCGCTGAGGCGATGACGCGACTCGCCGACGCGCAAGTACGTCTCGGC
>JALZMG010000155.1 GCA_030858325.1 Actinomycetota bacterium
GGTCGGCGATCGAGCTCCAGGACTTCACGCGGGCGGCGTGCTACGCCATCGTCGCGCTGTCGCTGAACGTGCTGCTCGGCTACGTCGGGCAGATCTCGCTCGGCCACGCCGCGTTCGTCGGCATCGGAGCGTTCATGTCGGCCTACATGGTGACGCAGCAGGGCCAGTCGTTCTGGGTCGGCGTCGCCGCCGCCGCCGCCATCGGCGGCGCCCAGGCGGTCGTGCTCGGCGGCGTCTCGCTGCGCATCCGCGGGCTCTACTTCGCGCTCGTGACACTGTCGTTCGGACTCGTCGCCGAGCAGAACATCTTCGAGATCGAGGGCTTCACGGGCGGCGGCGCGGGGCAGCAGGCACCGAAGCCGCAGTGGTTCGAGTCGGAGTGGCGCTACTACTACCTGTGCCTCGGCTTCCTCGCCCTCGTGCTGGCGCTCGACTGGCGCCTGATGCGCTCCAAGGGGGGGCGGGCCCTGCTGGCGCTGCGCGAGAACCCACGCGTGGCGTCGACGTTCGGGATCAACGTGCGCATCGCCACGCTGTTCGCGTTCGTCGTCTCCGGTGTCTTCGCCGGCCTCGCCGGAGCGCTGATCGCGCACAACGACCTCGGTGTGTCGGCGACGACGTGGGACTTCGAGCTCAGCCTGCTGTTCGTCATCATGACCGTCGTCGGTGGGCTGCGCAGTCGCTACGGCCTCGTCATCGGCGGCGCCTTCTTCGCCCTGATGCCGTACCTGCTGGAGAAGATCCCCGGCCTCGACGACGCGCTGGCCAAGATCCCGGCCCCGTTCGACCTGACGCCGGAGCTGGCGCCGCTCGTCGTCGGGCCGCTCCTGCTGCTGCTCAACTTGATCCAGTTCCCCGGCGGCATCGGGCAGCAGCTGCGACCGATCGCCCGCTGGCTCGGCGGCCACCGCTTCGACCTCCACGACCGTGGGCTGAAGGAGGTGCAGATCACCGATGTCCGTGCTTGAGACGTACGACTTGTCGATCCGCTTCGGCGGCGTGCAGGCCAATCGCGACGTCAGCGTGCGCGTCGGCGAGTGGGAGATCGTCGGCGTGATCGGGCCGAACGGTGCCGGCAAGACGACGCTGTTCAACATGATCACCGGCTTCTACACGCCGAACAGCGGTCGCATCATGTACCGCGGGCAGGAGATCACGGACCTGCCGGTGCACGAGCGGGCCGCGCTCGGCCTGGGGCGGACGTTCCAGAACGTCGGGCTGATCAAGGGCGCGACCGTGCGCGAGAACCTGATCACGGCGCAGTACCTGCAGGCCGACTACGGCGTCGTGTCCGGCATGCTCGGCAGCAGCCGCTCGCTGACCGTCGAGCGGTCATTGCGGGCCAGGGCCGACCTGCTCGCCGAGTCGCTCGATCTCGGTGACCTGCTCGACACGCAGGTCGCGGGGCTGCCGTACGGCACGCTCAAGCGCGTCGAGATCGCCACGGTGCTGGCCACCGACCCCGACGTCCTGCTGCTCGACGAACCGTCGTCGGGGATGGGCCCGGAGGAGGCACACCGGCTGGGTGACACGCTGCTCGACCTGCGGCGGCGCTTCGGCCTGTCGATCGTGATGATCGAGCACCACGTCCCGCTCGTGGTGCGCGTCTGCGACTACGTGTACTGCCTCGACTTCGGCGAGGTACTGACGCACGGTCTGCCCAACGACGTCCGCAACCACCCGCAGGTTGTCGCCGCCTACCTCGGCGAGGATCCCGATCCGGCCGTCGTCGAGCTGGAGTCGCAGCTCGAGTCGCTGGTCGAGGGCCCGTGATGGCGTTGCTCGAGGTGGAGAAGCTGGAAGTCGGCTACGGATTCCCCGTGCTGATGGGGATCGATTTCGAGGTCCAGGAGGGCGAGACGGCCGTGCTGTTCGGGCTCAACGGGGCCGGCAAGACGACGACGGTGGCGACGATCGCAGGGCTGCTCTCACCGGATGCCGGCCACATCCGCTTCGACGGCAGCGAGATCGGCGGACTCTCGCCGACGCAGCTCGTCGGGCGCGGTATCGCGCTGGTCCCGGAGGGTCGGCGCGTGTTCCCCGCGCTCAGCGTGGCCAACAATCTGCGCCTCGGGGCATGGGCGCGACGACGCCATCACGACGAGGTGGCCGAGCGACGCAGTCTGGTGTTCGACTACTTCCCACGCCTCGCCGAGCGGGCCGAACAGAACGCCGGCACGCTCTCGGGCGGCGAGCAGCAGATGCTGGCCATCGGCCGGGCGCTGATGTCGCGACCACGGCTGCTCTTGATCGACGAGGCGTCCCTCGGGCTCAGTCCGGCGCTGGCGAAGACCGTGTTCCAGGTCGTCAAGCGGATCAACGACGACGGCGTGACGGTGATCATCGTCGAGCAGAACGTCGGCGTGTTGCCGTATGCCGATCGGGCGCTGATCATGGAGAAGGGCACGCTCGTCTTCTCCGGCGTCGGCGACGAGATCCGAGGCGCCAACCTGCGCCAGACCTACCTCGGTGGAGACCACGAGTGACAACGATGAGGAGCCGACCATGAAGAACGGATGGAGCAAGCTCGGCGGCGTGCTCGGCATCGTCTACTGCATCGCCGGGTTCTTCTTCATCTTCCTCGGTTGGAACGGGGCGGCGTCGAACGACCGCGAGGCGGCGCAGTTGCCGTACGTCATCTCGGGCGGACTCGCCGGGCTCGGCTTGATCGTCGTCGGGGCGGCGTTGATCGTCGCCAACAGCCTGCGCACCGACCGCGTCGAGCTGCGTGCGGCGATCGACGACCTGCGCACGACGTCGGCTGCGCCGGCGTCACCGGTGGGGGCGACGGCGGTGTCATCCGCACCGAATGCTGGCGGATCCGGCGATCTTGTCGTTGCCGGGTCCCACAGCTACCACCGCCCGGAGTGCTCGCTGGTCGAGGGCCAGGCCGACCAGGCCACGATGACGCTGGCCGAGGCTCGCCAGGCGGGACGCAGCGCCTGTCGTCTCTGCCACCCCGACGATCGCTAGCACTGCGCTTCGCCCTTCGCCGCCAACTACCGTTCGGCGATGGCTGGAGCAGCGGACGGCG
>JALZMG010000186.1 GCA_030858325.1 Actinomycetota bacterium
GTCAAGGAGTTCCTCGGCGCGCAGTTCGACCGCGGCCTGGCGTGGGTCCACTTCCCGGAGGGCCACGGCGGACTCGGCCTGTCGCCCAAGTTGCAGCGGACGATCAACGAGGCGACGAACGCCGCCGGTGCGCCGAACCCCATGTACCGCAACCCGATCGGCTACGGCATGTGCGGGCCGACGGTCGTCGTGTGGGGGAGCGAGGAGCAGAAGCAGCGGTACCTGCGGCCGCTGTTCACCGGCGAGGAGATCTGGTGCCAGCTGTTCTCCGAGCCCGGTTCGGGATCGGACTTCGCCGGCCTGTCGGCACGCGGAGTGCGTGATGGCGACGAGTGGATCGTCAACGGGCAGAAGGTCTGGACGACGCTCGCCCACCTGTCCAAGTGGGGCCTGCTCGTCGTCCGTAGCGCGCCCGAGGCCGTGAAGCACGCCGGGCTGACGGCGTTCGTCGTCGACATGGAGGCGGCCGGTGTCGAGGTGCGCCCGCTGCGCCAGATGACCGGCGAGGCCGAGTTCAACGAGGTCTACTTCACCGACACACGCATTCCGGCCGGTGAGGTGCTCGGTGAGCCCGGTGACGGGTGGCGGGTCTCGCTGACGACGTTGATGAACGAACGGGTGTCGATCGGCGGGACCATCCCGCAGAAGGGCTCCGGCACGATCGCCGCACTGACGTCGACGTGGGACGGGCTGCCGGCCGAACGCAAAGACGCGGCGACGCGCGACGAGGTCGTCAAGCTGTGGGTGCGCGCCGAGGTGCTGCGGCTGACGAACATCCGCGCCAACCAGAACCGCAAGCTCGGCGATCCCGGCCCCGAGGGCTCGATCGCCAAGATGGCCTCGGCCGATCTGAACAAGGACATCCTGGCCAAGGTCGTCGACCTGATGGGCGCCGAGGGGATGCTCTACGGCAGCTACGAGATGGTCCGCCCCGAGACCGCGGGGGCTGCCGACACGTTGCAGAAGGCGTTCCTGCGCAGCCGCGCCAACTCCATCGAAGGGGGGACGACCGAGGTGATGAAGAACATCCTCGGCGAGCGCGTGCTCGGGCTCCCCGGCGACGTGCGTGTCGACCGTGAGGTGCCGTGGAGCCAGGTGCCGCGTAACTGACGCCGCGGTCAACCGCCGGCGAGGGAGGCGAGCACGGCGCTGGCACTAAGCGCGCGGTCGTCGGCTCGCCGCCGTTCCTGCAACGATCCGCCGAGCATCGTGGTGGCCGCCGTCTCGACGGCGCTCTGCATCTCGCGCAGGTTGCGCGGGGGAGGGAAGTACTCGTCCTCCGTCGTCACCTGGACCAGTTCGACACCGTCACGTGGGGCCAGGCGGGCGATGACTTCCTCGACCAGCTCGTTGGGCGCCGACGCCCCTGCCGTCACGCCGACGACCGCCGTGTCCATCATCTGCTCGGGCAGCTCGTCGGCGGAGTTGACGCGAGCGACGAGCGGGCAGCCGGCCTCTCGAGCGAGCTTCTCCAGCGCCCGGGTGTTCGACGAGTTGGCCGATCCGATGACGACGACTGCACCGCAGCGCGTGGCCAGTTCCATCAACGACGACTGGCGGTTCGTGGTGGCGAAGCAAAGGTCGCTGCGCCCCGGGGTCCAGACGTCGGGGAACCGCTGCCGGACGGCGACGGCGACGCCGCCCCAGTCGCGGTGCGACAGCGTCGTCTGGGCGAGCAGGGCCACCGGCTGGTCGAAGTCGGGAAGCTGGTCGATCTCGTCGACGGTCTCCACGCGACTGATGGCGTCAGGGGCCACGGCCATCGTGCCGACCGCTTCCTCGTGGCCCTCGTGGCCGACGTAGATGATGCGGAAGCCCTTGCCGGCGCGCACACGGACCTCGTGGTGGACCTTCGTCACGAGTGGGCAGACGGAGTCGACGACGTAGCTGCCGCGCTCGCGTGCGTCAGCGACGACGTCCGGTGCCGATCCGTGCGCAGACAGCATGATCGGCCGCCCGGGTGGCACGTCGGCGATGTCGTCGACGAAAACGACGCCCTGGCGCTCGAAGCGCTCGACGATCAGCTTGTTGTGAACGATCTCGTGGTAGCAGTACACGGGCGGCTCGAACGCGCGCACCATCCAGGCCAACGCCTTGATCGCCATCTCCACGCCGGCGCAGAAGCCGCGGGGCTCGGCCAGGAGCACGCGTTCGACGCCCATCGCAGTCTGGACGCTATCGCCCCGTCGCCCGCCGCATCTGAGAGGTTCGGTACACCGGCGCGCAGCGAGCTGCGGAGGCCACATCAGAGACAGCCTCCGATGGCCCCACCGGTATCGTGGCTCGGCCATGTCCGCCCCCGTCGTCGTCGCCGTCGCCCCCGGCTCGCCCGCCGCGTCGGCGGGGCTGCGCCCGGGTGACGCGGTCGCTGCTGTGAACGGTCGGGTCCCCCGTGACGTCATCGAGTGGCGTCTGTGGACCGACGAGGCCGACGTCGGACTGGACGTACGACGCGACGGCCTCGATCTCGAGGTCGACATCCGCAAGCGCGCCGGCCAGCCGCTGGGGGCGGAGGTGTCGAGCGCCCTCTACGATCGCGTCCGCACGTGCGACAACCACTGCGAGTTCTGCTTCATCTACCAGCTGCCGAAGGGGCTGCGCCGCAGCCTGTACCTGAAAGACGACGACTACCGCCTCAGCTTCCTCTACGGGAACTTCACAACGCTGACCCGCTTCACCGAGGCCGACCTCGAGCGCGTCGTCACCGAGGGGCTGTCCCCGCTGCACGTCAGCATTCACGCCACCGACCCCGAGGTCAGAGCGCACATGTTGCGCAACCCGCGTGGGGCGACGAGCCTGCGCTGGCTGCGGGCGCTGCTCGACCACGGCATCGACGTGCGCGGACAGGTCGTCGTCTGCCCCGGTGTCAACGACGGCCTCGTGCTCGACGGCACGTTCGCCGGCGTGCTCGACGAGTACCCCGAGCTGAGCTCGCTCGCCGTCGTCCCGCTGGGCGTCTCCCGCTTCAATCCGGAGGCGACGATGCGCCCGCACACCGAGGCCGAGGCGGAGGCCGTGGTCGACGCCGTCGCCGACTGGCAGGACGTGTATCGCACGGCGCTCGGGCGGCGGCTCGTGCACGCCGCCGACGAGTACTTCCTGCTCGCCTCGCGGCCGTTTCCCCCCGCCGAGGCCTACGACGGCTTCCCGATGCACGAGGACGGGATTGGCATGGCCAGAACGTTCGAGCTGGAGTTTACGTCGAGAGTTGAGAGCTCGAAGGGCCCCCGCCGGGGCTTCTTCGCCGCAGTGGACGAACACGCCGCGCCGCTGCCGCCGAACCCCGCCGCCTACACCAGCCTCCGGGCGGCAACGACGACGGCCGTCACGCTGGGCCTGCGCCGAGACGCACCGATTGGTGTCGTCACCGGCGAGCTTGGCGCCCAGGTGTTGCGGCCGCTGCTCGCCGGCCTGGGGCGCGACGACGTTCGGCTCCTCCCGGTGCGCAACGAGTTCTTCGGCGGCAACACGTCCGTCACCGGGCTGATCGTCCACGCCGACCTGGCGCGCGTGCTGGATGCGGAGCCTCGTGGCCACCGCTACCTCCTGCCGGACGTCTGCCTGTCCGACGACGGCCGTTTCCTCGACGGGGGGACGATCGAGGACCTGCCCGTCCCCGTCGAGCTCGTCCCGACGGACGGCCACGCGTTGCGCCGGGCCCTGGAGCGGTCGTCATGACCCTGCCCGTCGTCGCCATCGTCGGACGGCCCAACGTCGGCAAGAGCACGCTGTTCAACCGCATCATCGGCGCGCAGGCAGCGATCGTCGAGAACCGCCCCGGCGTCACGCGTGATCGCAAGCAGCTCGAGGCCGAGTGGTTGGGCGTGCCGTTCACGGTGATCGACACGGGGGGCTGGATGCCGGGCGGCAGCGATCTCGACGCCAAGGTCAGCCGCCAGGTCGAGGCCGCCGTGCACGAGGCCGACGTCGTGCTCTTCGTCGTCGACGCCGCTGTCGGCGTGACTGACGACGACGAGTGGGTCGCCGACTGGCTGCGTCGTGGCGGTCACGACGTCATCGTCGTCACCAACAAATCCGACAACGACCGGCGCGAGGACGAGCGGTGGGAGTTCTTGTCACTGGGGCTCGGGGAGCCGTACCCGATCAGCGCGCTGCACGGCCGCCGCGCCGGCGACCTGCTCGACGTCGTCCTCGCCCGCCTCCCGCCTTCGGCGCCCGACGTCGACGGCGCCTCCCCGGGCGAGGACTCCGGCGACGGCGACGAGCCGTGGACGCCCGAGGACTCCCGGCCGCCGCGGGTCGCCATCGTCGGGCGGCCCAACGTCGGCAAGAGCACGCTGTTCAACCGGCTCGTCGGGGAGGACCGTGCCGTCGTCCACGACCTGGCCGGCACGACGCGCGACGCCATCGA
>JALZMG010000203.1 GCA_030858325.1 Actinomycetota bacterium
GTCCATGCCGGGCCCCCGCTGCTCGGCCGCTCCGGTCGCAGCACTTCGCCGGCCAGCGCGGCGACGAGCGCCGCCGTGCTGTTGGCCAACGCGTCGAGGTCGTAGCCCCCTTCGAGCATCGCCACGCAGCGTCCGGCCGGCGCCAGCGCCAACGCCCACGACATGAGCAGCGAGTAGTCACCGGCCGTCAGGCCGAGCTCGGTCAGCGGGTCGTCGCGGTGCCCGTCGAAGCCCGCCGACACGAGCAGCCACGTCGGCGCGAACCGCTCGACGACCGGGGCGACGACCTCGTCGAGCGCAGCGAGGTACACGTCACCGGTGGCGCCGGCCGGCAGCGGGATGTTCAGCGTCGTGCCCGCACCGGCACCGCTGCCCGTCTCGGTGAGCCGGCCGGTCCCCGGATACAGCGGCCACTGGTGCAGGGAGACGAACAGGACGCGCGGATCGTCGAAGAAGACATCCTGCGTGCCGTTGCCGTGGTGCGCGTCGATGTCGAGGATCCACACCCGCTCGCCCTCGGCGGCCAGCGTGGCGGCGACGACGGCGATGTTCGACACGAGGCAGAAGCCCATCGCGTCGGTTCTGGTGGCGTGGTGACCGGGCGGCCGGACGGCGCAGAACGCCGCCGTGCCGTCGCCCTTGCGCAGCGCGTCGACGGCGGCCAGTCCCGCTCCGGCGGCCAGCGCCGCAGCGTCGACGGAGTGCGGGCCGAGGTGCGTGTCCGGGTCGATCCATCCACCGCCACGGGCGGCGAGCGCGTCGAGTCGGTCGAGGTACCACGGCGGATGGACCATTTCGAGCTCGGCACGCGTCGCCACTCGCGGCTCGAGGGCGACCACCGCGCCGGCCAGCGCAGGGGCGGTGGCGCCATCGATGACAGCCTGCAGACGCGCCGGCCGTTCGGGATGGCCGGGGCCCGTCAGGTGGTCGAGGTACGCGGTGTGGGTGGCGAACAGCACCGTCACCCGGCTCACCCTACGGAGTACCGTCCAGGACCGGTGAAGGTTCGTCAGGGCGTCCGGGGGACCGACCTCGGGGGCCGTGCCCGTGTGCGTTCGTGGGGCGACGGGAACGGCGTCGTGCAGCTCGTGCTGACCGACCAGGCGGTCGTGCCCGGCGCGGAGGAGCTGGACGACTGGCTCCATGCGGCGACGGAGGCGGGCGACGGCGTGCACACCGTGCGCACCGGCGCCTTGTTCCCCGACGCCGCCGCCTGTTTCGGCGGGGCCGGGTTCACCGTGGTCGACTCGTTGGCGTTGCTCGAGCTGACGTTCGGCGCGGCGACGGCCACGCCCGGCGCGACACCCGTCACGGCGCGGACGGGCTCGTTGCCGGCGCGCCGGCACCAGGAGGCGGCGACCATCGATCGCCGCGCCTTCGGATCGTCGTGGGCCCACGACGGCGACGACCTCGCCGAGATCCGCACGGCGACACCGCACCACGTCGCCAGAGGCCGGTACCTCGGCGGCCGGTTCGAGCGAGGCCCGCTGGTTGCGTTCGCGATCACCGGCGCGGCGTCCGGACAGGGCTACCTGCAGCGCCTGGCCGTCGATCCGACGTACCAGTGCGGGGGGCACGGGCGAGCACTGACGCTGGACTCGCTGGCGTGGATGCGCCGCCGGCGACTGCGCTCGGCGCTCGTCAACACGTCGGTCGACAACACGCCGGCGCTGGCGCTGTACCACTCCGTCGGTTTCCAGCGGCGCCCCGAGACGCTGCTCGTCATGCAGCTCGCCGTGCGCGCACAGCAATGACCGCCGGCCGTTCCGGTGCCGGATGGGCGGCGCTCGTCGTCATCGGCGCGGCGCTCGCCACCGCGCCCGGGTACCGAACGGCGGCGGCACCCGACGACGACGTCGTGCTGACGCTCGTCGACCAGGACTTCGCCATCGCCGCCGACGACCCGTGGACGGCCAGCTACACCATCGAGGGGACTGGCGCCGTGCTCGACGACCTGGCGACGACCACGACGGTCGCACCGCCGGCGAGCACAGGAGCACCGACCGCCGCGCCCGGCCCGGCGGCAGGCGTTGTCACCGTGCGCCTCCACGGACGCATCGGCGCTCGCGCGGCGCTACAGGACGCACTGAGCGGCGACGTCGGGCCGCCGCTCGACGAGCTGGAGCTGCCGCTCGACGAGGTCATCACCGTGGACGGTGATGAAGTCAGTCTCGCGCTCGCCGTTCCGACCACCACGGAGCCGAGCGAGACGGCACTGACGCTGCCCGCGCCCGGTTTGTACCCCGTCTCGATCGAGGTGCGCGCCGGCTCGAGGTCGCTCGCCGAGCACGCCACGTTCCTCGACCGACTCCCGATTGAACCGGCCGCCGCGCCGGCCATGGGCGTCGCCGTCCTCGCCACGATCGACGACCCGGGGGTGGCGGCCGCGACGGATCAGCTCGCCGCCGCCCACGAGCAGTTGGAGGCACTCGTCGAGCTGGGCACGACAGCCGACGCACCGCTCAGCGTCGCGCTGCCCCCGGCCGTCGAACCCGTACTCGTCGAGGACCCCGAGCTGGCCGACGCGTTGGGCGACGCACTCGCCACCTCTGAACTGCTTCCACTGCCGGCCCGCCAACTCGACCCCTCGTCGGCCACCGCCGTCGGCGTCGCGGACGCGTTCAGTCGCGAGCTACGCGCCGGCGAGGACGTGCTCGCCCGCCTGCTCCCGGAGTCCCCGACGCGACGCGCGGCGTGGCTGGTGACTGCGCCGCTGAGTGCGGCCGCGGGCGGCCAGCTCCGCGACCCGCTCGGCTTCCGGCTGCTCGTCATCGACGAGGCCACCTACTCGTCGCTCGACGGGAACATCGGCGCGTTCCTCGACCCCACGCTGTCGGTCGACGTCGCGCTCGCCGGTGGCGCCAGCCTCCCCGCCACCGTGCTCAGCCCGCTCGGCGCGGAACTCGCC
>JALZMG010000208.1 GCA_030858325.1 Actinomycetota bacterium
CCTGCGTGGCGCCGGCGTCGAGGTGATCCTGGCGTGAAGCTCGCGATCATCGGTGGTGGCGGATTCCGGGTGCCTCAGGTGTTCGAGGCGATCGCGGCGGACGATGCTCCTGCGCGTATCGACGAGCTCTGTCTGTACGACCTTTCGGAGTCCCGGCTCGCGACGGTCCACGCGATCATCCGGCAGCTCGCCGCGACGGCGCGGTACGCCCCCGACGTCACGGTGACGACAGATCTCGTCGAGGCGCTCCAGGGCGCCGACTTCGTGTTCAGCGCAGTGCGGATCGGCGGCACCCACGGGCGGATCGTCGACGAACGCACCGCCCTCGATCTCGGGGTGCTGGGGCAGGAGACGGTCGGCCCGGGCGGGCTCGCCTTCGCGCTCCGGACGTTGCCGTTCATGACGCACCTCGCGAAAGCGATTCGCAATATTGCACCCGAGGCATGGGTGATCAACTTCACCAATCCGGCCGGGATCGTCACGGAGTCGATGCGCGCCGAGCTCGGCGACCGTGTCGTCGGGATCTGCGATACTCCGATCGGCCTGATGCGCCGTGCCGTCGCGGCGGCCGGTGCGACGACCGCCGACGTCCGGTTCGACTACGTCGGGATCAACCACCTCGGGTGGCTGCGCGCCGTCACGGCGGGCAGCGACGACCTGCTGGCGCGGCTGCTCGCATCCGACGACGCGCTCGGCGAGATCGAGGAGGCGCGGCTGTTGGGCTTCGACTGGGTGCGGGCACAGGGCGCGCTCCCGAACGAGTACCTCTACTACTACGCCTACACCCGCGAGGCGACCGAGCGCATCCGGTCGGCACCACTCACGCGCGGTGAGTTCCTCGATCGCCAGCAGGCCCCGTTCTTCGCTGCGCCCGGCGACGATCCGCTGGCGACCTGGATGCGGACCCGCCGCGATCGTGAGGCGAGCTACATGTCCGAGAGCCGCCGCGACGACGAGCCGCGGCGGGCCGCCGATGTCGACGACGGGGGCTACCAGCGGGTCGCGCTCGATTTGATGGCGGCGCTCTCGACCGGGCGGGCGGCAACGATGATCCTCAACGTGCGCAACGGCGAGCTCGTGCCGCAACTTCCCGACGACGCGGTCGTCGAGGTCGGCTGCACCGTGGACGGTGACGGGATCCGCCCGTGGCCGATCGCGCCGGTGGCCGGTGAGATGCTCGGGCTGATGGCGCAGGTAAAGGCGGCCGAGCAGCTGATCATCGAGGCGACCCGCGAACGGTCACGCGAGCTGGCGTGGCGCGCGTTCGCGGCCCATCCCCTCGTCGACTCGGTGGCCGTCGCACGCCTGCTCGTCGACCGCTATCGAGCACGGTTTGAGACGATCGCCAAACTCCTCGATTGACGACGACTACCCGACCGAGCTCGTCCTACTATCGAGGCCAGCCAGGGACACGGCGGCTGCTCACCGAGCCCGAGTTCCGTGCCAGCGCACGCCACGTTCAGCACGAGATAGGGACATGCGACCTCCTCAAGACGTGGTCGCGATGACCGAGGACCTTGCATTGGTGACCCGCCAGGAACGACCGCCGGGGGCCAGGTCGTAGAGGCCGTTCGACCGCATGGTCAGTCGGGCCAGTCGTAGCAGTTCGTGGTCGACACGACTCCCGTTCTCCGGCCAGGATCATTCCCGAACCTGACAGGTACCTGAAGGCTCGAGCGAGGCCATCGTCGCCGAGGCAGCGTCCCCGTCGCCGAGGGAGGCGAGCTCGTCTGGGACGCCAGTCGTTGCGGGCGGTGATTCGACACGTCGAGTCTCGAGAGCGAATCGTCGCACCTTCCGTATCACGTCGAGAATGCGCAACCCGCGCCTGAAGTCATCATGGGAGCCCGTGGCGTCCTGAAGGGTCGACGGCGCCACATCCCGTCGAGCCGGCGCCATCGTGCCCGACAGCGACGTCGATGCTCGCGTGGGCTCGTCGGGGAGCGTCCGGTGCCGCTCGAGGACGATCCGTAGCGTGTCCGCTACCGAGTGCTCGAGGACGAGCCAGCGTCACACTCGCC
>JALZMG010000222.1 GCA_030858325.1 Actinomycetota bacterium
CGGGCCGACGAGGCGTACCCGTTGTGCGGGGCCAGGAAGGCGATCGAGTTGTAGCCCCAGTAGTTGCGCAGCCCGCGCTCGACCAGGTGATGGTCGTGGACGAACTGGTGCACGGGCATCAGCTCGATGGCGCTGACGCCGAGGCCGGCCAGGTGCTCGACGACACCGGGATGGGCGATCGCCGCGTACGTTCCGCGCAACTCCTCGGGGATGTCGGGGTGGCGGGCGGTCAGGCCGCGCACGTGGGCCTCGTAGATGATCGTCTCGTGCATCGGGTGGGCCGGGGGGCGGTCGTTGCCCCAGTCGAAGAACGGGTCACTGACGACGGCCCGCGGCACGTGCGGCGCGCTGTCGACCGTGTTCGGCGCGTCCGGGTCGTCGAAGTCGTACCCGAAACAGGCCGGGTCCCAGTCGACCTCGCCGTCGATGGCCTTGGCGTACGGATCGAGCAGCACCTTGGCCGGGTTGCACCAGTGGCCCTGCTTCGGGTCCCACGGGCCGTGAACGCGGTACCCGTACGTCTGGCCAGGCCGGACGTCCGGCAGGTAGGTGTGCCAGCAGTGGCCGTCGACCTCGGTCAGGGCGATGCGCTGCTCGACCGTCTCTGTGCCCTGGCCGTCGAGCAGGCACAGCTCGACGCCGTCGGCGACGCTGGAGAACAGCGAGAAGTTCGTGCCCGAACCGTCGTACGTGGCGCCCAGCGGGTACGGGCGGCCGACCCACTGCCGGGGGAGCACGCTGTCTGCGGGGAACGGAGCCATCCCGGATTCGGACATCCGGGCATTCTGGCGGCTGCGAGCAAGACGTGCGCTATGCCGTGGCCGGGGCGCGGAGGCCAAGATCGGCCACGGCCTGCTCGCGCATCTTGAACTTCTGCACCTTGCCGGTGACCGTCATCGGGAACTCGTCGACGAAGCGGACGTAGCGGGGAATCTTGAAATGGGCGATCCGGCCGGTGCAGAACGTGCGCAGATCGTCGGTTTCGAGCGTTGCGCCGGCACGCACCTTGACCCACGCCATCAGCTCCTCGCCGTAGCGCTCGTCGGGCACGCCGATGACCTGCACGTCCTCCACGTCGGGGTGGGTGTACAGGTACTCCTCGACCTCGCGCGGGTAGACGTTCTCGCCGCCGCGGATGACCATGTCCTTGATCCGCCCGACGACGTTGACGTAGCCGTCCTCGGCCATCACGGCCAGGTCGCCGGTGTGCATCCAGCCGTCGGTGTCGATGGCGTCCGCCGTGCGCTCGGCGTCGTCCCAGTAGCCCTGCATCACCGAATACCCCCGCGTGCAGAACTCGCCCGTCTCGCCGCGCCGCAGCGTCGCCCCGGTCTCCGCGTCGGCGACGCGGATCTCGACGTGCGGGTGGGCGCGCCCGACCGTCGCCGTCCGGTGGTGCAGCGAGTCGTCCGGCAGCGTCTGCGTCGACACCGGCGACGTCTCGGTCATCCCGTAGCAGATCGTCACGTCCGTCATGTGCATCCGCTCGACGCACGACTTCATCACCTCGACCGGGCACGGCGAGCCGGCCATCACGCCGGTGCGCAACGACGTCAGGTCGAAGCGCTCGAAGTCCGGGTGGGCCAGCTCGGCGATGAACATCGTCGGCACGCCGTACAGCGCCGTGCAGCGTTCGGCCTCGACCGTCTCCAGCACGTGCGTCGGCTCGAACGCGTCGGACGGGATGACCATCGTCGCCCCCTGCGACGTGCAGCCGAGATTGCCCATGACCATGCCGAAGCAGTGGTAGAAGGGCACGGGGATGCACAGACGGTCGCCGGTCCGGAACCCCTGCAGGCGCGTCGTCGAATACCCGTTGTTGAGAATGTTGCGGTGCGTCAGCGTGGCCCCCTTCGGGAACCCCGTCGTCCCCGACGTGTACTGGATGTTGATCGGGTCGTCTGGCGACAGCGCCGCCCGCCGCTCCTCCAGCGCGGCGTCGCTGGCCCCACCCGTACCGGCGACGAGCTCGTCCCACTCGTCCTCCCAGAAGAACACGGCCCGTTCCAGGCCAGCGACGTCGGCGCGCACCTCTTCGACCATGTCGACGTAGTCCGACGATTTGAACGACGGCGCGGCGAACAGCAAGCGGGAGCGCGACTGGTTGAGCGCGTACGCCAGCTCGTGGGTGCGGTAAGCGGGGTTGATGTTGACGAGCACGGCGCCGATCTCGGCCGTGGCGTACTGCAGCAGCGTCCACTCGGCATAGTTCGGGCTCCACAGCGCAATCCGGTCGCCCTGTTCGACACCGATGCCGAGCAGCGCCTTGGCCAGCCTGGTGACACGCGTGGCGAACTCGGTGTAGGTCCAGCGCACACCCTGGTGCCGGGCGACCAGCGCCTCGACGTCACCGTGGGCGGCGACGGTGCGGGCCAGGTTCATGCCGATCGTGTCGTCGAGCAGCGGGATGTCCGTCGCCCCCGCGTCGATGGACAAGGCGACATCACTGGCCATACCCGCCATGTTCGCAGATCAGGGAAGGTTGTCCTCCAGCTCGCGGAGGATGGTCGTCGCTGCGGCGGCGGAGCGTTCGCCGGCCGCCACCTCGCGCGCGTGTAACCGCCCGTACGTGAACGTGTCCTCGCCGGCCGCCGCGGCATCGGCGGCCAGTTCGGACAGCGCGTGGGCGGCCACGGTGGCGTCCTGGTGCCCGCCGAGGACGTCTTGGGCGTCGTGCATCGCCTTGGCCAACTCCTTGGCGGAGTCGCCGAGCAGCAGAGCCACGGACTCGGCGGCGTACCGGGCCCTGCGGGCCGCTTTGCGCACGTCGTGCAGGCGATGGTCGCGCTCGGGCCCGCTCGACGCGTCCACTGCGCCGAGCGCATCGAGGCGCTGGCGCCACCGTTGCGTCGAGTGGGTCAGCGCCTTGCGCAACTCCTTGCGACCGCGCGCGGCCCGTTCCGGACGCAGCGCCACGCCGTCGACCACGGCGTCGAGACGGGCGAGCAGCTGCAGGTACCGCGTCGAGTCGAGGGCGCGCACGGCGGCGACCTGCC
>JALZMG010000227.1 GCA_030858325.1 Actinomycetota bacterium
CCGCGGCGATGAGCGATGAGCGCGCTGAGCGCGCTCATCGCTCA
Organism: Actinomycetota bacterium; assembly: GCA_030858325.1. Classification (GTDB taxonomy): domain Bacteria; phylum Actinomycetota; class Acidimicrobiia; order Acidimicrobiales; family Ilumatobacteraceae; genus JALZMG01. The sequence continues at coordinate 45 of JALZMG010000227.1, forward strand.
TCGCGTGGGTGGCGCCAGCCGGATCGTCGCCGGTCAGCCGCAGCCGCTGGCTCTGATCGCTGGCCCACGTGCGGGACGGATCGACACCTGCCCGCACGGCACGCCACTCGTCCAGTCGCGCGTACCCCCTGCGGATGGCTTCGGGCGTCGTGTGCGCGTCCTTGGCGAGGTAGTGGCGCCCACCAGCGTCGAGCACCAGTGCGTCCAGCCCGTGCAGCAGCTCGGGCAGCGATCTGGTCGCCGCCGGCAGGTCAAGCGCCAGCGCCCAGCCAGGGGCGGGAAAGCTGAGCGGTGCGGGGTTGGCCGCCCCGAAGCGCTTGAGCACGGCGAGGAAACTGGGCGCGCCCGACGCGGCGATGCGCTCGACGACCCGCTCCAGCGCCCGCTCCTCGCCGAACGGCACGAGGAACTGGTACTGCACGAACCCGCGGCGCCCGTAAAGGCGGTTCCACGACCCGACGAAGTCGAGCGGGTGGAAGTAGCCGGGGATCGACACGATCTGGCCGACTCGCCGCCGTGGCGCCTTGCGGAACCACATCTCGTTGAACGCCTTGATCGTGACGTGGTTGACGAGGCCGGGACCTGGGACCACCGGAGGCACCGTCAGCCGCTGGCGTGCGTCGTAGACCAGCGGATCGACGGCCTGGCGTGGCGCCAGCTCGTCGACCCGAGCGTGGTCGCCGCGCGTCAGGACACTGCGCCCGAGGTGCGCGCCCTTGGCCATCAGATCGATCCACGCCACCGAGTAGCGGAAGAACCGGTCGCCCTCCTCCATCAGTGTCAGCAGCGCCTGCAGATCGGGCGCGCGGTCCGTGTCGACGCTGCAGCGGCTGGTCTCGATGCGCAGCAGCCCGATCGTCGCCTCGAGGATGATGCCGGTCAAGCCCATCCCGCCGATCGTCGCCCAGAACAGCTCGGGGCGCTGCGCCGGCGAGAGCTCGACGACCGTGCCGTCGGCGAGCAGCAACGAGAGCCGCCGGACGTGGTTGCCGAACGAGCCTTCGAGGTGGTGGTTCTTGCCGTGGATGTCGCAGGCGATGGCGCCGCCGACGGTGACGAAACGCGTGCCGGGCGACACCGGCACGAAGAGCCCGCGCGGCACGAGCAGCGCCAGCAGCTCGTCGAGGCTGACACCGGCGGGCACGGTCGCCGTGGCCGACTCGGCGTCGATGACGACGTGGGGCGCGGCGTCGCGCAGCTGTACCGCCACTCCCCCGCCGCGCTGGGCCGGATCGCCGTACGAGCGACCGAGGCCCCTGGCGATGCCGCCGCGCGCCGGCAACGCCTTGACCGTCGCCGCCAAGGAGTCGCGGTCGTCCGAGGACTGGACGACCAGCCGCCCGACGGAGGGCATCGTCGTGCCCCAGCCGCTGAGGCGCACATCGGCTGCGCGCTCGTCGTCAGGCGCAGCGGCGGTCACGGCGGGCGAGCCTATGGCCGGCTCAGTACGGCCACTCGGGCACCCGCCACCCCACCCGCCGGGCCAGCCGGCCGAGCCCCAGTGTCAGGACCGCCTTGAGCGCCAGGTTCTTGACGAACCACGGCAACTGGGCGAGCTGACGGGCGGCGTTGTCGAGGCGAGCCGAGAGGCCATCGTCGGGGAGGTCGGCGCGATATTCGGCCAGCGATCGCGACCTGCCGACGTAGCGGAACCGGCGCCCTGCGACGAGCTCGCGCCCGATGGCCAGGGTCACGCCGACGGAGGAGAACGAGTCGTGGATGAGCATCGTGCCACCGTCCGTGACGCGGTCGCCCCACGCACGGATGTCGTCGCGCGCCGGCGTGAAGCGATGAGCTCCGTCGATGTACAGCACGTCGACGAGGCCGTCGATGGCACCGTGCGCGTCGGCGGAGAGTGCGGCGACATGGCGCACCCGCGCGGCCACGCCGGCGGCGGCCAGGTTGGCCTCGAACACCTCGCGATCGGTGCGCGCCGCCTCGGCGTAGCCGTCGAGCTCCTGCGGGCCGCGGTCGTTGCCGGCGTGCGGATCGACGGCCACGACCTCGACATCCGGTGCGGCCGCGGACGCCAGCACGATCGTCGAGCGTCCGCGGAAGCTGCCGATCTCCACGATCCGCCCGCCGGGGCGGCAGCGCGTCGCGGCGGCATAGAGGCGACGCCCCTGGTCCGGCGTCATCCACCCGTCGACGCCGTCGGCGGCACGCAGCGCATCCTCGACCGTGCACGTGATCATCCGACGTACACTCCCAGCCCGAACACGACGACCCACAGCACGCCCAGCGCCTGCAGCACACGGTCGCTGGCGAAGACCTCCTCCGGTGCGGCGCCGCGCCCCTGCTCGAGCACGAGTGCGTAACGCAGCAGCGCGGTCAGCATGGGCACGATCGACAGCTCGTAGAACGGCAGGTCGGTGGAGGACAGCTCCTTGGTCTCGAACGCCCACTGGCAGTAGCTGACGAGCGCCGCGCCGCAGGACACGGTCAGCACGATGCGCAGGTAGCCGACGCTGTAGTCGGCCAGCGTCGAGCGCACGGACGCGGCCTCGTCACCCATGTCACGCAGTTCGGCGTAGCGCTTGCCGATGACGATGAACAGCGACCCGAAGACGGTGCACAGGACGAACCACTGCGACATCGGCACGTCCACGGCCACGGCGCCACCGGCCGCACGGAGCACGAAGCCGGAGGCGATCGTGACGATGTCGACGACGGCGACGTGTTTCAGCCACGCGCTGTAGGCCAGCGTCGTCGTCACGTAGACGGCGACGACGGCGACGGTCTGCCAGCGTCCCGTCGCCGCGGCGACGGCCAGCCCGAGCACGGCCAGCGCCGAGCCGACGACCTTGGCCGTCGCCACCCCGACGATTCCGGCAGCGATGGGGCGGAAGCGTTTCGTCGGGTGCAGGCGGTCGGCGGCGACGTCCAGCGCGTCGTTCCAGAAGTAGATGCCGCTCGCCGCGCAGCAGAAGGCGACGAACGCGAGCACCGCCTGTCCGGCCTCCGGCCAGTCGTCCAGCACGCCGGCCGCTCCGGGGGCAGCGAACACGAGGACGTTCTTCGCCCACTGTTTAGGCCGCGCCGTGCGCAGGAGACCGGCGGCCAAACCGGTCGGCACGGCCCGCGCGCCGGTGGCCGTCATCGTGCGTCCTCGGCCGTGGGCGCGATCGGCCGGCGGGCCCACACCGCATGGTCGGCGTCGTCGAGCAGCTCCCGGTCGCCGGCCGAATCGCCGTACGCCCACACCGTCGTCGCGCTCCGCCCGCCGTAGGCGTCGGCCAACAACGCGTGCAGGCGGCGGCGTTTCTCGACGCCCCGGCAGTTGCCGCCGATCAATCGCCCCGTGCAGCGTCCGGCGTCGTCATGCTCCAGCTCCGTGGCCAACACGTGATCGACTCCGAGCCGCTCGGCGAGCGGGCGCAGGTACACGGCGAACGACGCCGAGACGAGGACGGTCCGGTCGCCGCGCCGCTGATGCCAGCGCAGCCTGGCGATCGTGTCGTCGCGCAGCCCGTCGGCGGAGACCGTGGCGGCGAACACGCGGCCGAGCGCGTCGACGTGCGTCACCGGGCGGCCGCGGAACACGACCGACGAGGCGATGGCTTTGATCCGGTCGCGGTCGCGCCGCAGGACGGCTGGCACGAGGCGATGCGTCTGGCGCGCCAGCCCGGCGACGAGCGGCCACGTGCCACCGACGAGGCGCAAAAACGGCACGACGCAGTCGTGTCGCGTGACCGTGCCGTCGACGTCGAACGCGGAGACGACGACCGGTTGCGCCGGCTCGGACGTCACGTTGGCGGCGGGCAGCGGCACGGCCGACCATCGTGACAGGTCGGCACCGCTCGCTCGGGTGATCGCCGTCATCGCGCGCCCACGATCGCGGCGTGGGCGGCCCAGAAGTCCGGCCAGCTCTTCGACACGACGCCCGGATCCTCGACGTCGACGCCCGTGACGGCGGTGCCGAGCACGCCGAAGGACATCGCCAGGCGGTGGTCGTGATGGGTGCCGACGGTGCCGCCGTGCAGCGACGACGGAACGATGCGCAGCCCGTCGCCGGTCGCCGTCACGTCGGCGCCGAGGCGGTTCAGCTCGCCGGCCAGGTCGCCGAGCCGGTCGCTCTCCTTGGCGCGGATGAACCCGACCCCGCGGATCGCCGTCGGCGTGCTGGCCATGGTGGCGACGGCGGCGATCGTCGGGACGAGGTCGGAAACGCCGCGCATGTCGACGTCGATGCCGAGGAGTGGTTCGCCCGCGTCGCGCTCGATGCCGACGTCGTCGCCGGCGGCGATCCGGCAGCCCATGCGGTGGAGCAGCTCGACGACGGCGACGTCGCCCTGCGCCGAGGCCAGGGTCAGCCCCCGGATCGTCACCCGCCCGCCGGCGACGGCCGCCATGGCCAGTGGGTATCCGGCCGACGAGGCGTCGGGCTCGATCTCGTAGCTCGTGGCGCGGTAGCGCCCCGGCGGGACGACGACCGCATCGTCGCCGACCTCGACGCTCCCGATTCCGAATACCGCCATCACCGTCGCCGTGAGGTTTACGTACGGCACGGACACGAGCGGCGTCGTCAGGCGGATGCGCAGACCGCTGTCGAGCAGCGGGGCGATCAGCATCAAGGCCGTGAGGAACTGGCTCGACACATCACCGGGCAGCTCGACCTGGCCGCCGGCGTGCAGCGGCCCGGTGACGGTGACCGGCAGCGTGCCGCGACCCTCCGACGTGGCGATGCCGGCGCCGAGCGCGGCCAGTGCGTCGTGGAGCGGGC
>JALZMG010000251.1 GCA_030858325.1 Actinomycetota bacterium
GGACGAGCGCGTGGCGCCCACCGCGCCCAGTCGCCGTCTGGTCCGGCGTGCGCATCGACCGCGCGCTGGCCGAGTTGCGCGGCTGAGCGTGAGCGGCCGATGACCGTCGCCCTCGACACCAGCGCACTCCTGGCCCTCGCCGTCGACGGCGCCCAACGGGCGGTCGTGCTCGAAGCGCTGGGGGGCGAGCCGGTCTGGAGCGCCTCGGCGTTGGCCTTGACCGAGGCGCTCCCGACGATCGACCGCTTGACCGACGAGGCCGTGCTGCGGGCCGACCTCGAAGACGCCATCCGCCTGACGTGGGACCACGTCCACGTCGTCCCCGTCGATCAGCGGTGCCTCGAACACGCCGCCGATCTGGCCCGCGCGCAGCCGGTCCGCCTGACCAGCGCGATCCACCTCGCCGCGGCGCTGCGGCTGCCCCCTCCGGTGCGCTTCGTCACATTCGACCCTGGCCAGATCGGTGTGGCGCTCGGCCTCGGCCTGGACGTCGTCTCCACCGGTTCCCTGTGACCATCGACGCCAGAAACCGTCGTCGAACCTCGTGAGAATCCGTTACCACTGGTGGGCGACGTCGATCACAAGGCGCGAGCCGCCGCCGGGGCCGGCGAGCTGGAACACCCTGAACGGCAGCCGCGCCCGCACGCCGAGCCCGATCTGCGTCAGTGCCTCGTCCGTGCCACGGAAGCTGACCTGGCGGAACGTGCGGAACCCGCTGACGTCGACGGCATGGTCTCGATCGGCCGGCGAGTACGTCGGCACGTAGTCGTCGGTGATCGCCCTGGCGTTGACCATGATCTGCAGGAACGCGCCACCGGCCAGGGGCACCGGCTCGCCGGACGGATCGTCGACGAACTGCGTGACGTAACGCACCGCGTACCCGGCGTCCTGTGGACCGGGCAGGCCGCTCTCGGGCGGGCCGAGATCGATCACCAACCGGTCGAAGCAGTCGTGGCGACCGGCGCGCAGGTTCGTGATGTGCGCCGACGTGTGATCGGTGTCCTGCTTGGTCAGCGAGCCCCAGTAGATGCCGCAATACGGCGCCGCGGTCGCCACCGCGGCCGGCACTGCGGCCAGTGTCGTGACGGTGATTGCGGCGGCAGCGGCGATACCCCTGCGGCGCGTCGTGCACCGTGTCGTGTTCGTGTTCATCGTGAACTCCCTCCTCGTTGCCGCCTCGTCGGTGAGGCGGACGACGTGCACACCCCGCAGGCGGCCGCGGCGTTGACGAGTGCTGCTGCTCCGAGCGAATCGCGCGACAACTGCAACATCAGGGGACGCGCCGGTGCCCCGGGCCGCAGCCGGGGCTCCGTTGCGCAGTTGTGGGTTGGGTCAGCCGATGATGGTCGGCGCGTCGGCCTTGGCGGCCGTGGCGGCGATCCAGTCGAGGATCTCCGGCCGGTCGATCCGCTAGCTGAGGTCGGCGCCGCGGCACCACGCGTCCAGCCCGAACGACGTGACAGCCACGATCAGGTTGCTCTCGCTGTCACCGAGGAACACCGGCCCGCCGGAATCGCCCGAGCACGTGCCGCCGAAGCCGTTGCCGTTGCCGTTCGTCTGCAGGTTGAACCCGCCGTTCAGCGCGCTGTTGAGGTTCGTCAGCGTCGAGCTGGCCATCAGCCGTTCGCGGTAGCTCTCGACGTGGACGGGGTTGCTCTCGCTGAGCCCATACCCGCTGACGGTGAGGAGGACCGAGTTGCGTCCGCGACCGGCGGCCAGCGAATCGAGGATGCCCGCCTCGGACAGTTCGCCGTACTCGGCGAGGACGATCGGCTGGTCGAGGATGACGATGCCGACGTCGCCAGTGTTGGGGAACGTGGCGAAGTCGTCGAAGCCGTCGTTGAACAGCTGAACCGACGGGGCGCACGTGACGCCCAACGTGTCCTCAACACATGTCTCGGGGTAGCCGGACACGGGATCGACCTGAGTCTCCGGATCGTAGTTGGCGCCGGCATCCTGCTGGAAGTAGACGCGCGCCGTCGTTGCGCCGTCGGTGCACTGGCCGGCCGTGAGGAACGTCCGCGAGTCGACCAGCGAGCCCGAGCAGCGATGGCTGAACTCGCCATCCTCGTCGTAGAACACGACGAGGCCGACGAACGGGTGCTCGAAATCCTCGACCCAGTCGTTGGTGATCGCGCCGGCCGGCACCGCCAGTGCAAGTAAGGATGCGGCCGCAGCGACTCCTGCGAGCAATCGTTTCATTGAGGCTGTCTCCTGGAGTGTCAATGCCGCCCGGTCCGCCGCCCATTTCGGCGGTTGTGACCGCCGACACGTCCCTCGTCCGGGGACTCGTGGCAGCATGGGCTCATGAGCCGACTGCCTTCGCTCACGCTGCACTGGGTCGACGCCGACGTCGAGGTGCACAAGGTCGTCGTCGGGCCGTACGACAACAACGTGTTCGTCGTGCGCTGCCGGCGCACCGGCGAGGCCGTGCTGATCGACGCGGCGAACGAGCACGAGCAGCTGCTCGAACTGTGCCGGCGGCTGAACGTGCGCCGGGTGCTCGAGACGCACGGCCACTGGGACCACATCCAGGCCGTGCCGGCCATCCGCGAGGCCGGCTACGACGTCGCCGTGACGAAGCTGGATGCACCGAAGCTGGCCGACGTCGGCTACGACTCGTTCCTCGACGACGCCGACGTCATTGAGGTCGGCGACCTACGTCTCGACGCCATCCACAACCCGGGCCACACGCCCGGTTCGATCTCGTTCCACGTGCGCGGGACCCCGCTGCTGTTCACGGGCGACACGCTGTTCCCCGGCGGTCCCGGCAACACCAGCTTCGACGACGCCGACTTCGTCACGATCATGGCCTCGATCGACGACCGCCTGTTCACGTTCCCGGCCACGACGATCGTGCTGCCCGGTCACGGCGTCGACACGACGATCGGCGCCGAGCGCCCGCACCTCGCCGAATGGGTCGCCCGCGGCTGGTGACCACGGCGAGGCGAAGGCCCGGGCGGCTCGGGCGATTTGCACTACGGCGGTAGGGATAATCCATCGGGGCGAGCGCCTAGAATCGTCGTCATGAGCGACGCCCCCGACGTCTCCTCCTTCTCCGGCGAGCTGTTCCGCGTCGAGGGGCTGTGGGCGGCACCGACGCCCGACGAAGCGGCCGGCAGTACCGGTGCCGCCGTGGAGGACATCCTCCGCGGGCTCGACCTGACGATCGGTCG
>JALZMG010000275.1 GCA_030858325.1 Actinomycetota bacterium
GGTCGGCACGTCGGCTGCCGCGCCGAGTTCGAGGCCGACCGCGCCGGCCATCTCCCTGACCGCCGCCGCCAATGCAGCAGCCTCCGGCCGGCCGGCGTCGATCGCTGCGTTCGCCCGCCGGACGGTCTCGAACACGACGGCCATCGCGCCGGGCGTGTCGAGGTCGTCGTCCATTCGCTCCCGGAAACGTTCGAGCACGCCGGCGTCGGGGGCCGCGCCGTCGAGCCCGGCCGACCGGTGGGCGAACGCGTCGAGGCCGTCGAGCGCCCGCTCGGCCGACGCCGCCAACTCGCCGTCGATCGACACCGGCGAGCGGTAGTGAGATTGCAGCAGCAGCAGGCGGAACGAGCGCGGATCGTGGGTGTCGACGTAGTCGAGCAGGTTCTCGAAGTTGTCGAGCGACTTGGACATCTTCTCGCCTGTCCTGTCGACGACGAAGGCGTGGTGCATCCAGTGGACGGCGAATCGCTTGCCGAGCGCGACGGCCTGGGCTCGCTCGTTCTCGTGGTGCGGGAACTTCAAGTCGAGCCCGCCGCAGTGCAGGTCGAACTCCTCGCCGAGGATGCCGAGGCTCATCACGACGCATTCGCTGTGCCAGCCCGGTCGGCCTGCGCCCCACGGCGACGGCCAGAACGGCTCGCCGGGTTTGGCCGCCTTCCACAGCGCGAAGTCGCCGGGCGCGCGCTTGGACTGCGCGCCGAACACCTCCCGCTCGCCGCCGCCGGCCAGCAGATCCTCCAAGCGTTGATGGGCGAGCAGCCCGTAATCCTCGACCGACTCGACGGACAAGTACACGCCGTCGTCGGTCTCGTAGGCCCGCCCGATCTCGACGAGCTGACCGATCATCTCGACCATCTCGTCGACCCATTCGGTGGCGCGCGGGATGTCGGTCGGGCGCTCGAACCCGATCCGGTCCATCGCCTGCCACCACACGGCTTCGCAGCGCTGGGCGATCTGGCCGGCGTCACGGCCCTCACGTTCGGCACGCTCGATGATCTTGTCGTCGATGTCGGTGATGTTCGACACGAGCCGTACGGCGAGCCCTGTCCAGCGCAGGTAGCGGACGAGGATGTCGTACTCCAACGTCGCCCGGCCGTGGCCGAGATGCGGCGGGCCGTACACCGTCGGCCCGCAGAGATAGATGCTGACCGTGCCGGGGTCGCGCTGGGCGAGCGGGCGCACCTCCCTCGTGGCGGTGTCATACAAACGCAACATCCGGGTCCAGGGTAGGAGCGAACCACCGCCCGGTCGTGGATGGGTTCCCGGGGTTCTCAATCAGCTTTCTGGGCGCGCAGAGTGTCAGATCTGACACCGTCCGCGCCCAGATCGGTGTTTGGCACAGATCGCGCCCAGATCGTCGTCGCGCGACGCTCGGACCCGTCCGGCAGACGTGGTTGAGCCCATCGGCTCTGAGTGCTGCGAACGACGAGATCAGGGCGGCGGGGCCGGCGCAGGCGGTCCGTATCCTGTCGGCCGTGGCCACGATCCCGGAGAAGCCGACGCTCGACGGCATCGAGGCGCGCTGGGCGTCACGGTGGGAGGCCGACGGCACGTACCGCTTCGACCGCGAGGTCGCGCGGCGCAGCGAACGGACGGCGGTCTTCAGCATCGACACGCCGCCGCCGACCGTGTCCGGCTCGATCCACATGGGCACCGTGTTCGGGTACACGCAGACCGACGCCATCGCCCGCTACCAGCGCATGGCCGGCAAGGAGGTCTTCTTCCCGATCGGCTGGGACGACAACGGACTCGCCACCGAGCGGCGCGTGCAGAACTTCTACGGCGTGCGCTGCGATCCGACGCAGCCCTACACGCCGGGTTACGAACCGCCGTTTCGCGGCGGCGTGCCCAAGCAGCACCAGGACGTGCCGATCTCGCGTGCCAACTTCATCGAGTTGTGCCAGGAGCTGACGGCGATCGACGAGGCGGTCTTCGAGGACGTGTTCCGCCGCCTCGGGATGTCCTATGACTGGTCGCTGCTGTACACGACGATCAACGACGTCAGCCGGCGCACGAGCCAGGTCGCGTTCCTCCACAACCTGGCGCGCGGCGAGGCCTACAGCGCCGAGGCTCCGACGCTGTGGGACGTCGACTTCCGCACGGCCGTCGCCCAGGCCGAGATGGAGGATCGCGAACGGCCGGGCGCGTATCACCTGCTGGCCTTCCACGGTCCCGACGGTGACGTGCTCGTCGACACGACGCGCCCGGAACTGCTCGTCAGCTGCGTCGCCGTCGTCTGCCATCCCGACGACGCACGCCACGCCGGCCTCGTCGGCTCGAGCGTGCGCACGCCGATCTTCGGCGTCGAGGTCCCCGTCGTCGTGCACCCGTTGGCAGAGCCGGACAAGGGCACCGGCATCGCCATGGTCTGCACGTTCGGCGACACGACCGATGTCACATGGTGGCGCGAGCTCGACCTGCCGACGCGCAGCGTGATCGGTCGCGACGGGCGGTTGGCGGCGGCGACCCCGGACTGGTTGACGACCGGCGCGGCCCGTACCGCCTACGACGAGCTGGCCGGGCGCACGGTCAAGCAGGCGCAGTCGGCGACCGTCGAACTGCTCCGGTCGACGGGCGAGCTACGCGGCGACGTGCGACCACTGACGCACCCCGTGAAGTTCTACGAGCGTGGGGAGCGCCCGCTGGAGATCGTCACCAGCCGCCAGTGGTACATCCGCAACGGCGGGCGCGACCAGGCACGGCGAGAGACGTTCCTGCGCCGGGGCAAGGAGCTGGCCTGGTTCCCCGACCACATGCGCCACCGCTACGAACACTGGGTCGAGGGTCTCAACGGCGACTGGCTGATCAGCCGGCAACGGTTCTTCGGCGTGCCGATCCCGCTGTGGTACCCGGTCGACGCCGACGGCGAGGTCGACTACGTCCAGCCGTTGCTGCCAGACGAGCAGCGCCTGCCCATCGATCCGTCGATCGACGTCCCGCCGGGCTTCACCGCCGACCAACGCGGGAAGCCGGGCGGCTTCGTCGGCGACGCGGACATCATGGACACTTGGGCCACGTCGTCGTTGACACCGCAGATCGCCGCCGGGTGGACCGACGACCGCGCCCTGTTCGAGCGCCTGTTCCCGATGGACCTCCGGGCCCAGGGTCCCGAGATCATCCGCACCTGGTTGTTCTCCACGGTCGTGCGCGCCCACTACGAGCACGGCACGCTGCCGTGGTCGGCGACGACAATCAACGGTTGGATCCTCGACCCCGACCGCAAGAAGATGTCGAAGTCGAAGGGCAACGTCGTCACCCCGATGCCGCTGTTCGAGCGCTACGGCACGGACGCCGTCCGCTACTGGGCGATCTCGGCCCGGCCCGGCGTGGACACCGTGGTCAGCGAGGACCAGATGAAAGTCGGCCGGCGCCTGGCCACGAAGCTCCTCAACGTCACCAAGTTCGTGCTCGGTCAGGTCGACGCCACCGGCGCCGACAGCCCCGACCACGCGGCGGCCGGTACGGCGACGGTCACGTCACCCGTCGACGCGGCGATGCTGCAGCGGCTGGACGGTGTCGTCGCCGATGCCACGCGGGCGTTCGACGGCTTCGACTACGCCCGCGCGCTGGAACGCGTCGAGTCCTTCTTCTGGTGGTTCTGCGATGACTACGTCGAGTTGGTCAAGGGCCGCTCGTACGGCGGTCGTGGTGACGACGCCGCGACCTCGGCCCGCCTGGCGTTGACCACCGCGCTCGATGCGTTGCAGCGGCTGCTCGCGCCGACACTGCCGTTCGCCGCCGAGGAGGCGTGGAGCTGGTGGCACGACTCCAGTGTTCACCTCGCGTCGTGGCCGCGACCGGGCGCGGCGGGTGACCGCGATTCGTCGTCAGGGGCGACGGTTCCGGATGCGCTCGACACCGTGAGCGAGGTGCTGGCGCGGGTCCGGCGGGCGAAGACCCAGGCCAAGCTGAGCCAGCGGGCGGGTGTGCAGCGTCTCGTCGTGACCGCCCCGGCCGGCGCCCGCGTGGCGCTCGAGGCCGCCGGCGACGACCTCGTCGACACATTGACGATCGGCGAGCTCGTCATCACCGACGGAGCCGAGTTCGACGTCGACGTCGAACTCGAGGCGCCGCCACCGGCCTGACAGCGAGCCTGCTCCACGGAGGCGACTTGGTGGGCCGGCAGTAGCGTTCTCCCGCAATGCCAGCGTACGGCGCGCGCTCACGACCAACCCGCCGGACCTGGCCGGAGCGATTGGCGATCGGGGTCACCATCGTCGCGGCCGTCGTGGCGTTCGCCGCCGCCGGCGGTCTCACCGTCGGGTACATGCTCGTCGGCAGCCGCCAGGTCGTCGACCTGACGAACCCTGCCGAGGCCGCAGGTGGCGGCGGGGCGTCCGCCGCCACGCCCACCGCCGCACCCCCGTCCGCACCCGGAACGAAGGAGCCGGACGAGACGTCCATCGCCAACGGCACCGTCCTGGCCGCCCCCGATTCGACGGCCCCGCCGACGTTCCCGACCGCCGACCCGGAGGCCAGCAACTTCCTCGTCACGGGCGCCGACAACGGGGCCTGCGTCGACCCCGACTCGCCCTATGCCCCTGCGTTCGCCGATCGGGAGGGGACAGGCGAGCGCAGCGACACGATCATCGTGTTCCGCGTCGACCCGGTCACCTCCCGCGTGGCGATCCTTTCGTTCCCACGTGACCTGTACGTCGAGATCGCCGATTCCGGCAACCTGGCCCGTATCAACTCGGCCTACCGACGCGACGAGCCGCAACGCTTGGCCGACACGATCTTCGAGAACTTCGGTATCGGCGTCGACCACTTCATCCAGATCGACTTCTGCGCGTTCAAGACGCTCGTCGACGCCGTCGGCGGCGTCACCGTGCCGTTCGAGTTCCCGGCACGTGACCCGAGAACCGGGCTCAACGTGCCGACGACTGGCTGCTTCACGTTCGACGGTGAGCACGCGCTGGCCTACGTCCGCTCGCGCTACTACGAGTACGAGAGCCCACCGGGCAGCGGTGAGTGGCAGACGGACGGCACGTCCGACCTGGGTCGCATCTCGCGCCAGCAGGACTTTCTTCGCCGCGTGCTGTCGAGCGTGCTGGCCAAGGGCCCGCTCAACCCGTCCGTTACCGGAGGCCTGATCGAGTCGGCACAGAACTACATCGTCACCGACGACGAGCTGTCGCCGGCCAAGCTGCTCGAGTTCGCCGGCGTGCTCAACGACGTGGAGCCGGGCGGCATCCCGACGTACCAGATCGAAGCGACCGACCGCGTCGTCAACGGCGACGAGATCCTCGAGCCGCAACTCGACAGCGAGAACATGCAGGAGATCCTCGACCTGTTCCGCGGCGAGATGTCGCTCGGCGAGGCGCCGCCGCAGATCTTCGCCACGACCACGTCCAGTGTCCCCCGCCCCAGCGCCGACGACACCACGTCCACGACGGCCGACGGCTCGGATGAGTCCGGCGATGACGACGACGACGGCGGCGGCGGCGACGGCGACGATGGCGACGACGGCGATGGCGACGACACGGATCGCACGGACGGCGCGGACGGCACGGCGGACCCGACCGATACCACTGTGGCGCCGATCGCCGGCGCCCCGGCGCAGAACGTGACCGGCATCGTCCCGCCTCGCGACATCACCTGCTGACGACCGCGCGATCTGGATCAAACGAGGATCAAACTGCTCTCTGGGCGCGCACAGTCCCAGATTCGAGAACGTCCGCGCCCAGAGAGGGTACTACCGGGCGGGTTGGGCGCGGTCGCGACGGATCGTCGGGCGCTTGCCGCGGATCGTCGTCTGCTTGATCGCCGCGATCACGGCGTCGGCGGCGTCCTCCGGCACGTCGACGGTCGAGAACTTGGCGGTGATGCTGATCGGGCCGATGTCACGGCCGGTCAGGTCGGACTCGTTGGCGATGGCCCCGACCAGGTCGCCCGGGCGGATGCCCTGGCTACGCCCGAGCCCGATGTAGAGCCGCGTCTTGCGGCCGTTGCCGAGCACTGGGCCGCGCGGATGCCCCGTCGTTTCCCGGCGGTCGGAGCGCTCCCGCGGCCCACGCTGGCGGTCGGGGCGCACGTCCGGGTCGGGGATGTCTCGCTCGTCGACGTCGGCCACCCGCTCCTCGTGGACGAGCTTGATCGCCGCCCGGGCCACGTCGCGCGCGTCGTGGTCCCGCAGCAGCTCGTCGAGCGTCGCACTGAACCGGTCGAGATCGTCGCCGCCGAGCGCGTCACGCAGCGCGGCGAGCGTGGCATCGAGCTGCCGCGCCCGCAGCTCGGCGACGGTCGGCACCTTCGCCATCACGATCGGGCGCTTCGTGGCCCGCTCGATGTTCGCCAGCAGTCGCCGTTCGCGGGGCTCGGCAAGCGTGATCGCGACGCCCTCGCGACCGGCCCGCCCGACGCGGCCGATGCGGTGGACGTAGGCGTCCGGTGCCGAGGGGACGTCGTAGTTGATGACGTGGGTCAGCAGGTCGATGTCCAGGCCACGGGCCGCGACGTCGGTGGCGATCAGCAGCTCGGCGGTGCCGGCGCGCAGCCGACCGACGACACGATCGCGTTGCTCCTGGCCCATGCCCCCGTGCAACGCCTCGGCCCGGTAGCCACGGCCGTTGAGCGTCTCCGTCAGCTGGTCGACCTCCGTGCGTGTGCGGCAGAAGACGATCGCCGCGCGCGGCGCCTCGACGTCCAGGATCCGCCCGAGCGCGGCCGGCTTGTGCGCGCGCGTGACGAGGTACGCGCGCTGCTGCACGAGCGGAACGTCGGCCGCGCTGGCCTGGGCACGTTCGATCTGGATGCGCACCGGGTTGTTCAGGTGGCGACGGGCAATCCCGGCGATCCGTGGCGGGATCGTCGCCGAGAACAGTGCCGTCTGGTGGCCGGGCGGGATCGCTCCGAGGATCGCCTCGAGATCCTCGGCGAACCCCATGTCCAGCATCTCGTCGGCCTCGTCCAGCACGACGGTCTCCACCTCGTCGAGCTGCAGCGTGCCCCGGTTGATGTGGTCGATGGCCCGCCCGGGCGTGGCCACGACGACGTGGACGCCGTCGCGCAGGGCGTGCAGCTGGCGCTGGATCGGCTGACCGCCGTAGATCGGTAGCACCTTCGCCCCCAGCTCGCGGCCGTAGCGGTAGATCGCCTCCGACACCTGGATGGCCAGCTCGCGCGTCGGCACCAAGACGACGGCCAGCGGACGACCAGGGCGGCGGCCGGGCCCGATGCGATGCAGCAGTGGCAGTGCGAAGGCGGCCGTCTTGCCCGTCCCCGTCGCCGCTTGGCCGAGGACGTCCCGACCCTCGACCAGCACGGGGATGGCGTCGCGCTGGATCGGCGTCGGCTCCTCGTAGCCGAGGCCGCGCACCGTCGCCTGCAGCTCGTCGAGCAACGGGAGGTCGGCGAACGTGATCGCGGGGCTGCTCGGCGCAGACGTCATGGTGTCCTCTGGTACGTCCCCGGCTGCAGCTCGACAGCTTCGCCCCGGGTGAGCATGCGCTGGAGGTGCAGCGTCGAGCTGCGCCGCTCGACGGTATCGGCGATCGACAGCTCCACGTGTGGCCGGTAGACGAAGCGGTGGGCGACCATCTCCTCCAGCGTGCGCGGCAGGGCGAGGAATTCGAGCATCGCCCCGTGGCGGCGGTCGATGACCGCGGCGAAGCCGTCGATCAGAGTGACGAACGCGTCTCGTCCCTCGATCACGCCCTTGTGGTGGAACGTGACGTAGAACTCGGCGTCCTCGTCGCGGACGCGACGAAGGCTCTCCTCGAAGTCGTCGAGGTCGCTCCACACGTCCCCGTAGTACGGCCCGAACCCGGTCAGGTCGATGTCGGCGAGGAAGAACACGCCGTCGGAGATGCGCAGGCCGCTGTGCCCGCGGGTGTGGCCGGGCAGGTGCACCGCCTCGACGGCGACGCCGCCGAGATCCCAGACGTGGCCGTGGCCGAAGCCGATGGCGTCGGGGCGCGGTGTGTAGTTGAACGCGTCGAGCAGGTGCTGGCCGAACTCGGCGGCCAGCTGACCCTCGTAGCCGTAGACCGTCATCAGCCCGTCGAGGCTCCGCGCGGCGAGCAGGTCGGCGTCATGGATGTGCACACGGGCATCGGCGAACAGCCCGTTGCCAGCCATGTGGTCTTCGTGCCCGTGGCTGTTGATGACGGCGTCGACGGGCACCGGCGCGCCGCCGCGGGCGACGACCGTGACGGACGGGTCGATGACCACGGTCTCCCCAGCCCCGCGTACGAGCAGCGTGTTGCCGGACGGGTAGGCACCGTTGGCGTCGCCGACGAGCACGCTGACGCGCTCGGTCAGGTGCCGCTCGGCGTCACACCAGTCGATCACCGCTGCTCCCACGCCGTCACGTTACGAGAAGACCCGTTCTGTCCTTTCGAACCT
>JALZMG010000282.1 GCA_030858325.1 Actinomycetota bacterium
CGTCGGCACCGTGGTCGTGGTGGTCGTCGTCGTGGTGGTCGTCGTCGTGGTGGTCGTAGTTGTTGTTGTGGTCGTCGAGATCGACTCGGCGAGGAAGTCGCCGGCCGCGCTCCGGGACGCGAACTCCGGTTGACGTTCGATGAGCCTGATCGAGGTCTCGTCGAGTGCATTTCGGTCGTACACGCCGTGGGCCTCGGCCGTCGGGTCCCACCACAGGAATCCGTCGGCGCGGCCTTGATAGATGACCGCGCGACCATCGACGTCGAACGCCACGAAATACCCGCGTCTGGCGTAGGCGGCGGTGATGACGAACGCCATCAACAGGGCGGCAATGACCGCAACGCCGCCGAGGAATCCGGCGAAACGGCGGCGACGGGAACGTCCCCCGCCAACCACAGGGACTTCCTCCGTGATGACCCTCGGGTTGCTGGCCGGAGTGACCATTTTGGCGCCTTGGGCGCTGGCCAGCGCGGCGAGATCGTCGAACTCGGTCGGCTCGCCAGGCGTCTCGTCGTCAACCGCCCAGGTGCCGGCGGCGGGCTCGGGCTCCCACACGGGCTCGATGTCGAGTTCCTCGTCGGGCGCAGGTGGCGCCACCCCGTCGATGACGTCGACGACTACGGCAGAGATGTTGTCCCGGCCGCCATGGCGGTTGGCGGACGCAACCAGCTCGTCGGCCGCTGACTGCGGGTCGCTGACCGTGGTGAGGATCTGATGGATTTCGTTGTCGTGGACTTCGTCGGACAGACCGTCTGAGCACACCACGAAGCGGTCGCCACGCACGATGGGCAGCGTCCATGCGTCGACGCGCACGGACGGATCGATGCCGAGGGCGCGGGTGATGATGTTGCGGCGTGGGTGGGTGCGCGCCTCGTCATCGGTGATGTGCCCGGTGTTGACGAGCTCCTGGACGTAGTTGTGGTCCATCGTCACGCGGCGCAGCCGGCCATGGCGGAGCAAGTACGTGCGGGAGTCACCAACGTTGACCAGCGCGAACGTTTGGCCCGGCTCAGCGTCCGGTTCGTCGCCCGGCGCATCGTTGCTCGTCGAGGCGTCCTGCTTGCTTCCGTCGTCCACCGCGTCGTCGGCGACCGGGGCCTTGATGACGAACAGGCCGGTGAGCGTGGTGCCCATGCCCTGGTGGTCGACGTTCGCGGTCGCGGCCTTGAAGATCTCGGTGTTGGCCTCGACGACGGCCGCAAGCACGTCATCGAGCGAACCGGCGTCGTCGCCGAGCCGGCTCTTGAGCATCTCGACGGTGAGCGCACTCGCAACCTCGCCGGCCTTGTGCCCACCCATGCCGTCGGCGACGACGAAAATGTTCTCGTCGACGAGGACGCTGTCCTCGTTCTGTTGGCGGATCCGGCCCGGATCGGTGGCAATACCCCAACGCAGCGTGGCCATCACTGCGTTCCCCGGCCACGCAGGCCGCCGCTAGCCGCTCCGTGCATTGCGTTCCCCGGCCACGCCACTTGCTGCCTGCGCAGCTGATGGCCGCTTCCTCGCTGGCGCTCGGTCGCTCGCATCCCCACGAGATGCGCAACGCCGTGCTCGAGCGCGCTCCGTCGCTCGAACTGGTGGGACGGTGTTTCGGTCTGCATCATTGCGCCTCGAGAACGGTGTAGCCGACTTGGACGCGGTCGCCGGGGTGGAGCACGCGTGATCCGTGCAGGCGGTTGCCGTTGTGGAACGAGCCGTTGGTCGAACCGAGATCCTCGACCATCGGCTGCCCATCGACCACGAAAACCTTGGCGTGTCGTTGCGAGACAAATGTGTCGCCGTCGACAATCACGGTGCAGCCAGGGTCACGCCCGATGGTGATCTCGCCCGTCAGGGCGAACGTGGTGCCCCGACGAGCTTTCGGCTCGAGAATGACGAGGCGGCCGGCACGACCGCGCTTGCCCTTCGGTGCCTTACGTGGCTTGGGCACCGGGGCAGCCCGGGTCTCGGAGCGCTCATTGACCGAATGGGAGGCGACGACGCGCCGGTCGGCGCGCACCTCCTGCC
>JALZMG010000293.1 GCA_030858325.1 Actinomycetota bacterium
TGTCGGCACCGACGCCGCACTCGCCGTGCTGCCGGCGGGCACGGCCAACTTGTTCGCCAACGGGTTGTCGCTGCCGATGGACCCGGCGGGCATCGTCGCCGCCATCGCCAACGGAACCCGCCGCACCATCGACACCGGCGTGTGCAACGACCTGACGTTTTCCGTGATGGCCGGGACCGGTTTCGACGCGGCGATGATCGACGACGCCGACAACGCCAAGGATCGGCTAGGGATGCTGGCCTACGTCCGCTCGGGGGTGCGCAACGCCCGCCGGAGCGAGCCGATGACGATGCAGGTCGACGTCGACGGCGAGCGGTTCTTCGACGGCGACGCCACGTGTGTGCTCGTCGGCAACATCGGCACGCTGACGGGCGGGCTTGCCGCGTTCCCGGATGCGTCGCCGACCGACGGGCGCCTCGACGTCGCCGTCGTCACCGCCGCAGGGATGAAGCAGTGGGCCGGCGTGCTGTGGAGCACGGTCCGCCGCCGCCCGCACGAGTCCGGCCACGCCCACATGACCCAGGGCGAGAAGATCGGTGTCGCGCTGGACGGCAAGCAGCGCCTACAACTGGATGGGGGCACGAAGGGCACGGCCAAACAGCTCGACTTCGCCATCCGCCCGTCCTCGTTACGCGTCTGCACCACCTGACGACCCGCCGCCATCTGGGTGCGCACGTTCTCCAACGCCCTGGACGCCGGCCCCGTTCAGCCGGCGCGTTGGCGCGCGGCGGTGGCGTCGGCGGGGCGTTCGGGGTCGTCGTAAAGACCCTGGGGGTGGGCGCTGACGGGGTCGCCGAGGCGCTGGGCGCGACCGCCGAAGACGACGGCGACGAGCAGGAACCAGGCCCAGCCGAGGGCCACGCCGGCGACGACGTCGGTCAGCCAGTGCACGCCGAGTAGGGCGCGCGTCGTGGCCACGGCGACGGCGATCAGCACGGCTAGCGCCCCGAGCACGGTGCGCGTCCGGTTCGACCGGCCACGGCCGAGCACGAGCGCGATGGCGGCCCACCCGGCAGCCGCGGCAGTCGCATGGCCTGACGGGAACGACCAGCCGTCTGTTCCGGCGAGCTGCAGCACGTCCGGCCGTTCCCTGCTGACGATCAGCTTGAGCGCGTTGTTGATGATCAACTGTCCCAGCCCGACGGCGGCGAGGAACGCAAACACTTCGGCGTTGCGGCGGCGCCAGTAGTCGGCCACGCCGGCGACGACGAGCGCGGCGATGACGACGGGCGTCGACCCCAGGTCGGTCACCCACTGCAACCCTTCGACGGTGCCGGAGGAGGCGTTGCGCGAACCCCACTCGGCGATCGAGTCGTCGAACTCGGCCAGTCCGGTCCGCGCACCGACCATGTCGAACAGCACGCCGATGACGAGCGCGGCGGCGAACACCACGACGAGGCCGATCGTCAACACGAACCCGCCGGCCGTGCGCCGATCCATGCGCTGGCGGAGGAAGTGGGCCAGGCGGGGATGGCGGTCCAGCTCCCTCACTGCGGCTTCCTCGGCATGGCCGGCGTCGACAGGATCGGTCCCCGGACCGCGGGCGGTGGAGACGGCGAACACGGCGCCGGCTGTGGCCAGCGCGGTGACGAGGACGACCAGCGTGACCGTCATCGGTGATCGGCGCGGCGCAGCCGGAACGGCCCCTCGTCGGCGTGGCGCAGGATCACCCAGCTGACGACGACGGAGACGATGCCGAGCACGAAGCCGGCGACGACATCGGACAGGAAGTGCATGCCCCGGTACATGCGCGAGTATCCGACGATCACGGGAATGGCCAGGAGCACGACGGCGGCGACGATCGGGAGCCAGCGGTGCCTGGTGCGCCAGGCGATGACGATGGCCAGCGCGGTGTAGCAGGCGGCAGCGGCGGTGTGCCCCGACGGGAAGCTGCTGTCGACCGGCGACCCCTCCATGCGCTCGACCTCGGGGCGAGGTCGCCCGACAAGGACCGTGATCGTGATGAACGCCGATGCTTCGAGCACCAGGGGGACGATCATCATCAGCGGATCGCGCCAGCGCTTCCAGACGGCCAGCATGACCAGCGCGATGATCGCCGTGACGACGATCTTGACGAACGTGTCGGCGAGCAGCGTGCCGATCTCCGTGAAATCGTCCATCCGCGGTGTGCGGTTGGCGGCCAGATCGTCGGCGACGCGCACGTCCGCTTCGACGATCGCGCCGTCCTCCAGTGGCCCGGTCAGGAGCTTGCCGAGGCCGACCCAGATGCCGGTCAGCACGAGGTAGGCGATCAGCAGTTGCAGCAGCTGCGGGCGGTGCAGCAGCCACGTGTCGCGCACACGGGGGGAGCCGCCCTCGTCGTCATCTCCCTCTTCCACTTGCGCCGTGCGACCGTGTGCGGTGTCGACTGCGTCGACCATGTCCGACCTCCTGGCTCGGCCCCGGTTACCCCCGCCGGCGGGGTGACAAAACCTCCCCTCAGGCTCGATCGCAGCGCTCGTACAAGACGGCGAGGTCGTCCTCCCAGCTGCCGACGAGGCAGAACTGGTCGCGGATGACCTGATTGGGGGCGTCCGAGCCGAACTCCACGGAGGAGTTGGGCTCCATCCATCCAGCCCACAGCCCGGTCAGCACGATCCAGTCGGCGGACGCCACGTCGGCGGCAAGGCGCGAGCCCTCCTCGTTGGCGACGCCCGGATCCATCTCGATGAAGTACGTCGCCGGGTCCAGCTCGGGGAACA
>JALZMG010000294.1 GCA_030858325.1 Actinomycetota bacterium
CCTGCCCGCGACCATCGTGATCTCCCTCGCCAGCGCGGCCACCGCGACGATGCGCGCAGCGGGTGGGCCAACGAGCCGGTGCGCAACAACGGCCCCCGCCGCCAGGCGCCGATGCGCCGCCCCGTCGACCGCTGGTCCCCGGCCGTCTGACGTCGCCGGTCGCCCGTCGCCGCATCATTCGTGGCGACCGGTCGCTGTCCCCGCCCGGTGCCACCGGTACACTGCGGGCGATCTCGGGGCTGTAGCTCAGTTGGTAGAGCGCAACACTCGCACTGTTGAGGCCAGGGGTTCGATTCCCCTCAGCTCCACGCAGAACCCCTGCTGGGCGAGTGTTTGCTGCCAGGCGAGTGTTTGCGGCGGGTAGGCCCCGCAGGAGACACTCCGGTGGCCGGACACACTCGGTCAGGTGAGGGCGGCGGCGAAGCGGGCGGACTCACGGGCGCGTAGCGCGGTGTTCACGCGCTGACGCTCGAGGACCTGCTCCAGTGTCTTGGCCGCCTGGTGGATCGGGTGCTCGGCGAAGAACGCCTGCACGTCAGCGGCCACAGCCTCCTCGGTGAGGAGGCGCACGGAGTCGATCATGCGCACGATCGTGTTCGTCGGGAACGCACTGTTGGCTTCGTCCCAGTGTTGGCGCACGAAGCGCCATGCCGTCGCCCCGTGCCGCCGGTTGGCGATGCACTGGCGCAGCAGGAACGGCGCGTTCTGGGTCTTGATCTCGCCACTCATCGCCAGCTCGCACGTGCGCAGGATCAGGTCCTCCCTGTCGAACTCGGCCAGCGCGTAGAGATGGCGCAGTTGGTTCTGCGGCGTCGTCCCGTCGCGGTAGCCGGCGAGCAGGCGGGCGTACTCGTCGTCTCCGCCGCCGGCGGCGACGATCGATGTGGCTGCGGCCACGAGCTCCGGATCGGCGGAGCCCGGATCGTCGACGCTGCGCGCGTACAGCTGCGCGCCCCGAGCCTGGGCCGCCGCATCGTCACCCTGGATCGCCAGCGTGGCCGTCAGCAGACCACGCAACTTTGCCCGCAAGTCGTCTTCGCCGTCGACGGGGTCGCCGAGGTCAGCGACGACGGGCGCCACCAGCGACCGCACGCGGGCCTGGAACGCGGGGTAGGCGTCGTCGTCGAGCAAGCGCCCGAGCCCGCGTAGACCGACGACGATCGACTGCCACACGGCCAACTTGCGCTCGGCGCCGAAGCCCTCGACAACGAAGGTCAGGAAGTCCGCCGCCGCCAAGCGACCGGCGACGACCTCGTTCCAGGCGTCGTCGACGAGGTTGTAGCGCTCGAGCGTGTCAAGCCCGCCGAGCACGTCGGCGCCGAGCCGGGACCGCAGCTTGTCGTCGTAGGCGACACGGAAGAAGCCGTGACCGCCGGCGTTGACGACCACCGGAGCGTCGGCGTCGGCCACCGGTACGCGCAGGTCGTGCTCGTCGAGCAGAGCCGTCAGCTCCTCGTCGCCCGAGCGCACGTGGACGGGGACCAGCCATGCCGCGGCAGCGCCGTCACCAAGCGCATCGGCGTCGCCGTCGGCGGCTTCGAACGCAAACCGCTGCTGGTGCAGCACGACGGCGTCCCCGTCGATGCCGGCGCGCACGAGGGGGTATCCGGGCTGCCAGATCCACGAGTCCATCATCCGCCGCACGGGTTGCCCGCTCGTCTCTTCGATCGCGTCCCACAAGTCGTTGGTCGCGGTGTTGGCGTACTCGTGGCGGCGCAGGTAGTGGCTGACACCCTGGCGGAAGCGCTCGGCACCCAGGTACTGCTCCAGCATGCGCAGCAGCGCCGCGCCCTTCTGGTACGTCAGCACGTCGAACATGCCCTCGCAATCGGCGGGGGAGCGGACCTCGTACTCCACGCTGCGCGTGCTGACGAGTGAGTCGGTCTCGAAGGCGGCCGAACGCTCCAGGCCGAACAACGTCCAGCGGCCCCACTCGGGCCGGTAGGCGTCACAGGCGGCCAGCTCCATGAACGTGGCGAACGCCTCGTTGAGCCAGATGCCGTTCCACCAGCGCATCGTCACCAGGTCGCCGAACCACATGTGGGCCAGCTCGTGGGCGACGACGTCGGCGATGTTCTGCTGCTCGGCTTGCGTGCTCGTGGCCGGGTCGATGAGGAGCAGGCTCTCGCGAAACGTGATGCAGCCGAGGTTCTCCATTGCGCCGGCGGCGAAGTCGGGCAGCGCCAGCAGGTCGACCTTGTCGCCGGGGTACGGGATGCCGTAGTAGTCCTGGAACCACGACAGCGCGAACGCGCCGATGTCGAGGCCCATCGCCGTGAGGTGGCCCTTGCCGGGAACGTGCACGATGCGCAGCGGGATGCCGCCGACGTCGACGGGTGCGGTGGCCTCCAGTGGCCCGACGACGAACGCCACGAGATAGGTGCTCATGACCATGGTGTCGGCGAAGCGAACGGCGACGCGCGGGCCGGACG
>JALZMG010000318.1 GCA_030858325.1 Actinomycetota bacterium
CCGTCGAGCTGGCCCAGGCCTGCCGGCGCCTGGGAATCGAGACGACGGTGCTCCAGCGCAGCAGCCGCCTGCTGCCGAAGGAGGAGCCAGAGCTCGCCGACCAGCTGACAACGGCGCTGCGCGCGGACGGCGTCGACGTGTGCACGCGCGTGGAGGTCGTCGGCGTCGAACCGGGCCCGACGGTCGTCGGCCGTGTCGACGGCGCCGAGCGGCGCTGGCCGACCGACGCCATCGTTGTCGCCACGGGCCGCCGGGTGGACGTCGACGGACTCGGGCTGGCGGAGCTCGGCGTGGCGACGAACGAGCGCGGGGTCGTCGTCGATGCCCGCATGCGCACGAGCGTGCCGTCGATCTACGCCGCCGGTGACGTGGCCGGGCGGGAACTGTTCACGCACGCCGCCGGGTACCAGGCCGTGCGGGCGATCCGTGACGCCTTCTTCCCCGGCCGGGGCCCGGCGGATGCGCTGGTGCCATGGGCGACGTTCACCGACCCCGAACTGGCGCACGCCGGCCTGACCGCGACGGAAGCGAGGAAGCAGTTCGGGAATCGGCGCGTGCGCGTGCATCGCTGGTCGCTCGACCACAACGATCGCGCCCACACCGACGACACCGGCGGGGCGATCGTGCTCGTTGAGCGGGTCGCCCTGCTGCGGTCGCGACTGGTCGGTGCGCACGTGCTCGCCGACCACGCCGGCGAGCTGATCGGCGAGCTCGTGATGGCCATCGAGCGAGGCCTGTCCGCCAGCGAGCTGGGCGGCATCGTCCACGTGTATCCGACGATCGCCATGAGCATCCAACAGCTCGGCGGGCAGGCGGCCACGCAGAAAGCCACCAGCTACCGTTGGCTGATGCGCGGGGCATGGTCGCGACGGCGGCGATGACGCGGCAACGTCTCTCCAACGAGCAGTGGGGGTTCAGCTCGAACTGTTTCGTGTGTGAGCCGACGAACGCGGTCGGGCTGCGTCAGCGGTTCTTCCACGACACCGAACTCGACCTGGTCGTCGCCGACTTGGAGTTGGGACCGCAGCACTCCGGGGCGCCGTCGTACGTCCACGGCGGCGTGCAACTGGCGTTGCTCGACGAGGCGATGGCGTGGGCGGCGATCGCCGTCGCCGAGCGCTTCGCCGTCATCGCGACGTTGGCGTCCACGTTCCATCACCCGATCCGCGTCGGCAAGCAGTACCGGCTGGAGGCGTCGATCGACGCGCGGACCGACACACAACTCTCCGGGTCAGCGCGGATCCTCGACGACCAGGGGCGTACCAGGACCGAGGCCACGGCCACGCTGGTCGTGCTCTCCGCCGCCCAGGCTGCCGACGCCGGGGCGACGCCGGACGCGTCGACGGCCCGCTTTACGCGGCCGTGAGACCACGCGGTGCAGTTGCGCTCGCCGCGGCCGGGCTCGGGGGCTACCTGGTCGGCACGTTCCCGTCCGCCGACGTGGCCAGCCGCATGGCCAGTGCCGGGACGGTCGACCTGCGCACGACCGGCAGCGCCAACCCGGGTGCGCTCAACGCCGCCCGCCAGCTCGGGACAGGGTGGGGAATAGCCGTACTCGTCGCCGACGCGGCGAAGGGCGCCGCCGGGGCCGCGTTCGGGCGCCGAGTCGCCGGTGACGGTGGTGGCTACCTGGCCGCTGCGGCGGCCACCGCCGGTCACATCGCGCCGGTGTGGAACGGGTTCCGTGGCGGCAAGGGTGTCGCCACGTCGGCGGGCGCCTGCCTCGCCGTGTTCCCCGCCTACTTCCCGATCGACGCCGCCGTCGCCGCGGCCGGGGCAGCCGGCACGCGGAACCCGGAGACCGCCGTGCGCCTGTCGTCGCTGGTGTGGGTGCTCAGCGCAGTCGTCTGGTGGCGGCGGCGCTGGCCGAACATGTGGGGTCCTCAACCGTCGATCGGGCTGCCGCTGTTCGCCACCGCGAGCGCGTCCATGATCCTGGCCAAGTTCGCCGCGGCCAGGCGGGCGGGTCCGACGTGAACGCGATGGTGCGCGTCGTCACGGACTCGAACACGATGATCCCGGCGGCACTGGCCGAGGCCGTCGGCCTGATCGTCGTCCCGCTGACGGTGACCATCGGTGGCGACGAGCTGGTCGAGGACGGCGCGCTCGACGTCGCCGCCGCCTACCGCCGCCTGCGCGCCGGGGAGCCGGCGACGACCAGCGCCCCGGCACCGGGCTTGTTCGCGACGGCCTATGCCGAGTGCGGCGACGCCCCAATCGTGTCCGTCCACATCGGTGCCGCCTACTCCGGCACGATCAACGCCGCCCAGCTCGGCGCGACCGTCGTCGGGGCGGACGTGCGCGTCGTTGACACGGGAACGGCATCGTTTCTGGCCGGGTGCTGCGCGCTCGCCGCCGCCGAGGCCGCGCAGACAGGTGCAGATGTCGATGCCGTCGTCGCTGCTGCCGAACGGGTTGCCGCGGGCGTGGCCAGCGTGTTCACGATTGCCGAGCTCGACCGCGCCGCGTCCGGAGGGCGACTCGGCCTGCAGGACGTCGCCACGTCCGGGACACCCGTCGTGGCGATGTCGGCCAGCAGCATCGCGCCCGTGGCCACGGTGCATTCGGCCGACGAGGCAGCCGCGTTCATGCTCGGCCATGTGGCCGCCATCGAAGGGCCACTGCGCATCGGCGTCGGTGACGCGGATGCCGGCCCTGCCGTCGACGATCTCGAGGCCCAGCTGCGTGCCGCGTTGCCGGACGCCGACGTCATCCGCTACGTCGTCGGCCCGACCGTCGCCGCCCATGCCGGGATGGGCACGTTCGGCGTCGTCTACCACCGCCGGTAGCGTCGGCGCGGTGTGCGGCCGGTTCGTCTCCGCCAGCTCGCCCGAGCGCATCGCCGCCTACTTCGGGGCGACGTTCGAGGGGGAGACGCTCGGGGACAACTACAACGTCGCCCCGACCAGCGACATCTACGCCGTCGTCGTCGGGTCGGACGGCCAGCCCCGCTTCGAGGTCTTCCACTGGGGTCTGATCCCGGTGTGGGCCAAGGAGCGCAAGCTGGGCCAGAAGATGATCAACGCGCGTGCCGAGACGGTGGCCACGAAACCGGCGTACAAGGGCGTGTTCAAGAAGCATCGCTGCCTCATCCCGATGGATGGGTTCTTCGAGTGGCAGGCGGGGCAGCCGGGCGGCCCCCTGACGAAGGCCGGCAAACCGGCCAAGCAGCCGATGTACATCCACCGCCTCGACGGCGAACCATTGGCCGTCGCCGGCCTGTGGTCGGCGTGGAAGGATCCCGCAGCCACCGGCGCCGAGTGGCTGCACAGCGCCGCCGTGGTGACCACGAGCGCGAACGGGACGATGAGCCCCATCCACGACCGGATGCCCGTGATCTTGCCCCGGTCGGCGTGGGACGCGTGGCTGGACCCGACGAACCAGGACGTGGAGACACTGTCGGGCCTGCTGCTGCCGGCCCCCGACACGCTGCTCACCGTGCGCGCTGTCAGCACTGACGTGAACAACGTCCGCAACACCGGCGCCTCCTTGATCGACGAGATCACGCCCACCGAGCAGCGCGCCGAGCCGACCGCCGAACCGACCGCCGAGCCCCTGCCCCTGCCCCTGGACGTCAACTCGGCGAATTCGAGAACGTGCGCGCCCAGATCAAGGATTGGCTGGTGACCACGGTCCGCAGCTCAGTCGACCTGACGTAGAGGTCGAGCCTGAGAGCGGCGGCTCCAACCGTCAGGCGGTGACCTCGGGGCGGCCCTGGGCGCGGAGTTGGGCGCGGATCGCCACGGCGGAGGCCGCCAGTTGCTCGGGCGGGACGGACGTCGCCGCGTTGGCGAAGGAGAGCTGGGCCATCGTGTTCGTCGGGATCACGTGGATGTGGGCGTGGGGGACCTCGTAGCCGGCGACGATCACCCCGACCCTGGCGCAGCCGAACGCCGCCTGGAGCGCGATGCCGAGGACCCGGGTGACCTCGAACAGGTGCGCCGAAAGCTCCGGTTCGGCGTCGATCCAGTGATCAACCTCCTCGATCGGTACGACGAGCACGTGGCCGGCGGCCATCGGGTTGATCGACATGAACGCGACACAGCGCTCGTCCCGCCAGACGAACGTGCCCGGCAGCTCGCCGTCGACGATGCGCGTGAACACGGTGGCCATCGGCGCACATCGTGGCATGCGCCGCCGGCGCGTTCCGTACGCTGGGCCGATGTCGCGTTTCGCGGTGTCGTCGGACGAGCGTCTCGAGCGCGTCTGGACCGTGCCCAACGCGTTCACGTTGGCCCGCCTGTTGTGCCTGCCGCTGTTCTTGTATCTGCTCTTCGGCCGCGACAACCGCGCCGGCGCGGCGTGGCTGCTCGGCGGCCTCGGGGCCACGGACTGGGTCGACGGCTACCTCGCCCGGCGGCTGGACCAGGTCAGCGAGTTCGGCAGGAAGTTCGATCCCACCGTCGACCGCCTGCTCTTGATCGTCGCCACCATCGCCATCCTCATCGACGGCGCCGGGCCGACGTGGTTCGTCGTCGCCGTGGTCGTGCGCGAGGTGCTCGTCGGCGGCTCCATCGCCGTCGCCACGCTGGCGTTCGGCATGGCCCGCTTCGACGTCAGCCGGTGGGGCAAGCTGGCCACGCTGCTCCTGATGTTCGCCGTGCCCGGGGTCATGCTCGGCGCCAGCGACTTTCCCGGCAATGATGGCTTCCAGATCGCGTCGTGGATCCTCGGCATTCCCGGCCTCGTCCTCAGCTGGATGACCGGCATCGCGTACGTGCCGAAGATCCGTGCCGGCATCGCCGCCGGCGGGCCGCTCACGGTTCGATACGGTGGCGACCCATGAACGTCCCCGAGCAGCTCCGGTACTCGAGTGACCATGAGTGGATCAGCCGAGACGGTGACGTCGTCAGGGTCGGGATCACCGAGTACGCGCAGGACGCCCTCGGCGACGTCGTCTTCGTACAGGTCCCCGAAGAGGGCACCGCCGTCGCCGCCGGCGACACGTTCGGTGAGGTCGAGAGCACGAAGTCGGTGTCGGACGTTTACGCTCCCGTGTCGGGCACGGTCGTCGACGTCAACGACGGCCTCGCCGACAATCCCCAGGCGCTCAACGAGGATCCGTACGGCGAGGGGTGGATCTGCACGATCCGGATGACCGAGCCCGACCAGTTCGACGAACTGCTCGATGCGGCCGCATACCGGGCGCTGATCGAGGGTTGACGTGGCGTACGTCTTCTGCAACCAATGCGGCCACCGCAACCCGCCGGAGAGCACCTTCTGTTCCAGCTGTGGCTCAGCGCTCGACCTGCAGGGCGACCGCACGATCACGCTCACTGCAGTCGATCCGCTGCTCGAGTCGACCAACAGCGAGGACGACATCGTCGTCACGATCGCCGATCTGCCCCTCGACGCAGGTGTGCTCGTCGTTCGCGCCGCGGAGCAGGCGGGCGACCGCTTCGTCCTGCGCGCCGACCTCACCCGCCTCGGTCGCCACCCGGACAGCGAGATCATGCTCGACGACATCACCGTGTCCCGCCGCCACGCCCAGATCGACCGCACGGCGGAGGGCTACGTCGCGTCCGACGCCGGTTCGCTGAACGGCACCTATGTCAACCAGGAGCGCATCGAACGCGCCGTGCTGCACCACGGCGACGAGCTCCAAGTCGGCAAGTTCCGGCTCGTGCTCTTCGAGCGCTCCGATGCCTGATGGGGGACCGTCACACCTGTCCATCGGCGAGGTGCTCGGGATCCTGCTCGAGGAGTTCCCGGACGTCACGATCTCCAAGATCCGGTTCCTCGAGAGCCAGGGGTTGATCGAGCCCGAACGCACGCCGTCGGGCTACCGCAAGTTCTTCGACACCGATGTCGAGCTGCTGCGGGTGATCCTGCGCGAGCAGCGTGAGCACTTCCTGCCGCTGCGCGTGATCAAGGATCGCATCGACTCCGGCCAGCTCGACGCGACGCCGCCCCGCGGCGCGCCCGACCCGGAGGCGGACGCTGTCGAGGAGACGGACCGGCCGCCGCGACGGCCCTCCAACACCGTCCTCGCCAAGCATCCCGCGGCCAGCCGGCCCGGCCCGGCCGCGCCCCGTCGCGCCGCAGCGTCGACGCCGCGCCTGTTGCCCGGCGTCCTGCTCAATCGCGACGAGCTCTGCGCGATGGCCGCCGTCACCGACGTGCAGCTGCGCCAGCTCGAGGAGTACGGCGTCGTCGCCACTCGCGCCGGCCACAGCGACCTCTACGGCGACGAGGCTGTCGAGATCGCCTCGGCCGCCGGTGACTTCCTGCGCGCCGGCGTCGACGCCCGCCACCTGCGAGCCTGGCGCAACAGCGTCGATCGCGAGGCGGGGCTGTTCGAGCAGCTCGTCCTGCCCGTCCTGCGCCAGCGCAACCCGCACGCGCGCACCCAGGCGACAGCGCAGCTCGAGGAGCTTGACCGCGTCGGCGCACGGCTGCGCTCGGCGATGATGCGTGCCGCGCTGCGCCGCTACTTCGAGACCTGATCGTCGGCGGCTGTCGCCGCCCGGTGACGCCAATGCGGGTACCATCGGCGGCGTGGTCCCGTTGGAACTGGTCGGGGTGCGAGTCGAGGTGCCGGCGAACACTCCGATGGTCCTGCTCCGTGAGCAGTCCGGTCGGCAGCGGCTGCTGCCGATCTACATCGGCACTCCGGAAGCGACGTCCATCCACTACGCGCTCGAGGGCGTCACGCCGCCGCGCCCGTTGACCCACGATCTGTTCATCCAGACCATCTCCGAGCTTGGCGTCTCGCTCGAGCATGTCGTCGTTACGGAGATGCGCGACCACACGTACTACGCGGAACTGCACTTGCGTAGCGCGGAGCGAGGGCTGACCGTGCTGTCCAGCCGCCCCTCGGACGCGATCGCGCTCGCCGTGCGCTGCGCGGCGCCGCTGTTCGCCTCCGAGGAGCTGCTCGACGAGGTCGGCCAGGAGCCGACGCCGGAACCGGAGGAGGAGGCCGAGGAGATCCTCGACGAGTTCCGCGACTTCATCGAGCATGTCAAGCCGGAGGACTTCGCCGGCTGAGTTCCGGCCCAGCGTGCCGGGTCTTGACGCCGGGGGCCGGGCGTCGTAGCCTCTGCTGCTCACACGCACGTAACTACGTCGATGTCGCCGCAGGCGGCAGGCGACGACGGGCAGACGCAGAGGAGTTGGGCTGTGGCAGCACCGGGATTCAGCGGTACGAACGCCGCCAAGATCGTCGGCATCACGTACCGGCAGCTGGATTACTGGGCGCGCACCGACCTGCTCCGCCCGTCGCTGGCCGAGGCGGCCGGAAGCGGTAGCCGCCGCCAGTATTCCTATCGTGACCTGCTCGAGCTGCGGATGATCAAGACGCTGCTCGACGCCGGCATCAAGCTGGAGTCGGTGCGTGAGGTCTTCGCCTACCTCCGCGACCACGTCACGTCCGACATCGCCGCCGCGCACATCGTCATCAGCGGCAACCAGGTCGTGCTGTGCGACGGCGAGGAGTTGATCGACGTGTTGCGGCGCGGCCAGGGCGTGCTCAACGTGTTGCCGCTGGCCGGCGTCAAAGACGACGTCGACGCGCAGCTGGTGCCGCTGGGAGTGGCGCCGGGCGCGCACGACGACACGCCGCGCCGCGCCATCTGACGCGACGATGGAGCACTCCGCGCTCGATGCCGTCCATCGGCGTATGGGGGCCCGGATGGTGCCGTTCGGCGGGTGGGAGATGCCGCTCGAGTACGGGACGGGCACGATCGCCGAGCACGTGGCGTGTCGCCAGCGGGCCGTCGTGTTCGACGTCTCCCACCTCGGCACGGTGCGCGTCGCGGGGCCAGACGCGTTCGAACGACTGCAGTCGACGCTGACCAACGACCTCGCCAAGCTCGGCCCGGGGCGCGCCCAGTACACGCACCTCCTCGACGAAGCCGACGGCTCGGTGCTCGACGACATCATCGTGTGGTGGCATCCAACGCATGACGACGATGCCGCCGGCAGTGGCGGGGAAGTGTTCGACGTCATGCCGAACGCCTCGAACACCGACCGCGTCGTCGCCGCGCTCGGCGGCCGCGAGACGACCCATGAGCGGGTGATCCTCGCCGTGCAGGGCCCGCTGGCCACCGACATGCTGGCCACGGTGTTCCCGGCGGCCGCCGCCGTCGGCCGCTTCCGCGTGCAGACGGCGCGCTGGCGGGACGTCGACTGCGTCGTGGCCGGGACGGGGTACACGGGGGAGCGGGGGGTCGAGATC
>JALZMG010000321.1 GCA_030858325.1 Actinomycetota bacterium
CGCGAGGGGTACGCGCCGGAGAACGCACTCACCACGCTGCGCCGCCTCTCCGGCCGGTGGGGCGACGTCCTGGTCATGGTCACCGGGTACAACGATCCGGGCTCCTCGTTCGCCGGTGCCGTCGACACGATCATGGCCGAAGCGTCCAGCCAGGGGATCTCCAAGGTGATGTGGCTGACGATGCGCACGGCGGACGTTTCGTACGTGGCGCCGGGTTACATCTCCAGCTCGTACACGTTCCGTGACAACAATCGCATCCTGCTGCTCAAGTCCCAGGAATACGGCGGCCGCCTGCAGATCGCCGACTGGGCGACCTACAGCGCTGGACGCACGGACTGGGTGACGTCCGACGGCGTGCACCTGCAGGCAGCAGGAGCGTTCGCCCAGGCCACGTTCATCGCCGAATCGGCGGCACAGGTGTTGGCCGGCGCGAACATCACGCCCCCACCACCGGCCGGGGGCCCTGACGCGTGGGTCACCGTTCGGCGTGGCGACCGCGGGACGCTGGTGGCAATGGTCCAGAACGCGCTGATGCGGCGAGGGATCGCGCTCGTCGGTGGCGCCGACGGCGTCTTCGGGCAGTACACGGAGGCGGCGGTCATGCGCTTCCAGACGTCCGCCGGCCTGCCGGCGAACGGTGTCGTCGACGCCGCCACGGCGCAGGCGCTCGGCATCTACAACGGCGCCGTCACACCTCCGCCGGCACCGCCGCCGCCGACGGCGCCGACGTGGACGAACGTTTCCATCGGTGCGCGCGGGACGACCGTGGCGGCGATCCAGCGCGCCGTGATGAACGCCGGCATCTACCTGCGCGGTGGCGCCGACGGTGTCTTCGGCTCCTACACGAAGGCCGCCGTCATCGCGTACCAGAGCCAGCGCGGCCTCGCCGCCACCGGCGTCGTGGACGCCGCCACGGCGCAGGCGATGGGCCTGTTCAACGGGTCGACGACACCTGCGCCGACGTGGAGCGTCGTCAGCCAGGGTGCGCGCGGCCCCGTGGTCGTCTCCATCCAGCGGGCCGTGATGAACTCGGGCATCTACCTGCGCGGTGGCGCCGACGGCGTGTTCGGTTCCTACACGAAGGCGGCCGTGGCCACGTACCAGAGCCGCCGGGGCCTTCCGGCGACCGGAGCCGTCGATGCCGCCACGGCGCAGGCGATGGGCCTGTACACGCCGCCTGCGCTGGCCTCCACGACCACGACGGCCTCGACGACCTCGACGGATGCCCCGACGACGACGCTGGCGCTAGCGACGACGCAGGCTCCGGCGACGACGCAGGCTCCGACGACGACAACGTGTGTCCCTGCGACGACATCGACGACCTCCACGACCCTGTCGTCGACGACGACCACCACGACGACCGTGCCGTCGTCGACGTCGACGTCGACCTCGACGACGACGACGTTGCCCGAGCCCGCCTGCCCATAAGTCCAAACTGTCCTTTCCGACCGGCCCGATCGGGCCGGTTGGGACGGACAGAACCGTGCAGAACGGGGCTATTCGGGGGCGGGGGACGTCTCCGTCGACGCCTCGCCGCCGGCGACGTCTGGCGACGACTCGACGGGGCTGGTCGGCACGGCAGTCGTGGCCAGTTCGACGACCGACGGGGGCACGAAGCCCTCGACGGAGGAGAACTTGATGCGCTGCTCGCCCGGCGTGTCGGGGTCGTCTTCGACGTCGACGACGATGATCTCGCCGGCGCTGAACTGCTTGAACAGCAACATCTCCGACAACGGGTCCTCGACGAGGCGCTGGATGGCCCGGCGCAGCGGGCGGGCGCCGAGTTGGGGGTCATAGCCGCGGCTGGCCAGTAGCTCCTTGGCCGCATGGGTCAGCTCGATGCCGAGGCCCTGCCCCTCGAGCTGGATGACGAGGCGCTTCATCATCGTGTCGACCATCTGCACGACCGCCTCGCGATCGTGCTCGTGGAACACGATGACCTCGTCGATGCGGTTCAGGAACTCCGGCCGGAAGTGCGTCTTCAGGGCGTCGTGGACCTTGGACTTCATGCGCTCGTAGCTCAGTGCCGCGTCGGCCGTCGTGAAGCCGACGTTGGCCTTGCGCAAGTCGGCCGTGCCGAGGTTCGACGTCATGATCAACACGGTGTTGCGGAAGTCGACGGTGCGGCCCTGGCTGTCGGTCAGGCGACCTTCCTCCAGGATCTGCAGCAATGTGTTGAACACGTCCGGGTGGGCCTTTTCGATCTCGTCGAACAGCACCACCGAGAACGGCTTGCGGCGCACGGCCTCGGTCAGCTGGCCGCCCTCCTCGTATCCGACGTACCCCGGGGGGGAGCCGACGAGGCGGCTGACCGTGTGCTTTTCCATGTACTCGGACATGTCGAGCGTGATCAGTGCGGAGTCGTCACCGAACAGGAACTCGGCCAGCGTCTTGGCCAACTCGGTCTTGCCGACGCCCGTCGGGCCGAGAAAGATGAACGACCCACTCGGGCGCTTGGGGTCCTTCAACCCGGCCCGCGTGCGGCGGATCGACTGTGACACGGCGCCGACCGCCATCTCCTGACCGATGATCCGCTTGTGCAGCTCACCTTCCATGTTGATGAGCTTCTGCGTCTCCTCCTCGGTCAGCTTGTAGACCGGGATGCCTGTCCAGATGCTGAGCACCTCGGCGACGGCCTCCTCGTCGACCTCGTCGAACAGGTCGACGCCTTCGGCCTTGACCTCCAGCTCCTTGGCCGCTTTCTCCTCGAGCAGCGACTTCTCTTGATCGCGGAGGCGACCGGCCTCCTCGAAGCGCTGCTCCTCGACCGCCTGCTTCTTGGCCTCCTGCACCTCGTTCAGCTTCTGCTCGATGTCGCGCAGGTCCGGCGGCGTGGCCATGCGCTTGATGCGCAATCGGCTGCCGGCCTCGTCGATCAGGTCGATCGCCTTGTCGGGCAGGAAGCGGTCGGAGATGTAGCGGTCGGCCAGGTTGGCGGCGGCGACGAGCGCCTGGTCGGTGATCGTCACCCGGTGGTGGGCCTCGTACTGGTCGCGGATGCCCTTCAGGATCTCGATCGTGTGCGCCAGCGTCGGCTCGTCGACCTTGACCGGCTGGAAGCGCCGTTCGAGCGCGGCGTCCTTCTCGACGTACTTGCGGTACTCGTCGGTCGTGGTCGCGCCGATGGTCTGCAGCTCGCCGCGGGCGAGCATCGGCTTGAGGATCGACGCCGCGTCGATGGCACCTTCCGCCGCGCCGGCGCCGACGAGCGTATGGATCTCGTCGATGAACAACAAGATGTCGCCGCGCGACTTGATCTCCTTGAGCACCTTCTTCAGGCGCTCCTCGAAGTCACCGCGGTAGCGGGACCCGGCGACGAGGGCGCCGAGATCGAGCGTGTAGAGCTGCTTGTTGCGCAGCGTGTCCGGCACGTCGTCGTTCACGATCATCTGCGCCAGGCCCTCGACGATGGCCGTCTTGCCGACGCCGGGCTCGCCGATCAGCACCGGGTTGTTCTTCGTCCGCCGGGAGAGGATCTGCATCACCCGCTCCAGCTCGCGGACGCGGCCGATGACGGGATCGAGCTTGCGCTCGCGGGCGAGCTGCGTGAAGTTGCGCCCGAACTGGTCGAGGATCTGGCTGTTGCCCTTGTCCCCTGCCGGGTCGTCCTTGGTCGAGCCACCGACGTTGGCACCGGCCGGCGACTGACCGCCCTCGGTCCGCCCGGCGGGGCCCTGGTAGCCGGACAGGAGTTGGATGACCTGCTGGCGGACGCGCGACAGGTCGGCGCCGAGCTTCACCAGCACCTGGGCGGCGACGCCCTCGCCCTCGCGGATCAGCCCGAGCAGGATGTGCTCGGTGCCGATGTAGTTGTGACCGAGTTGCAGCGCCTCGCGCAGCGACAGCTCGAGCACCTTCTTCGCCCGCGGCGTGAACGGGATGTGCCCGGACGGCGACGAGCCGCCCTGGCCGATGATCTCCTCGACCTGGCTGCGCACGGCCTCGAGCGAGATGCCGAGGCTTTCCAGTGCCTTGGCGGCGACGCCCTCGCCCTCGTGGATGAGCCCGAGCAGGATGTGTTCGGTGCCGATGTACGAGTGGTTGAGGAGGCGGGCTTCCTCTTGGGCAAGGACCACCACCCTGCGTGCCCGGTCGGTGAAGCGTTCGAACATGTGCGCCCTTTCGATCTCCGTCGGGGGCGACGGTGCGTCAAGTGTACCGGTGCCCTGTTCGTCGTCGCCGGCCATCGGGATCGCACCGAGCGAACAAGGCCGCTCCGCGCGCCGGTGACGCTGCCGTCGCCGGGCACCGCCGGCATGCCGCGGCAACGGCGACAAAACGCGCGCCGGGGTAGCCTCGGCGCCGTGTCCGAGGTGTCCGTTCGGTCCCCGCTGCTGTCGCTGGCCACGATGGACGCCGACCGCGGGCGCATTGAAGCGGTCGTGCTCGACTCGGTCCGGTCGTCGGATCCGTACCTCACCGAGATCGCCTCGCACCTGATCGTCGCCGGCGGCAAACGCCTGCGCCCTGTCGTCGCCATCGCCGCGGCCCAAGTGTGCGGCGCGCCGGCCAGCCTCGACGTCGTGCGTGGCGGCGTCGCCTGCGAACTCGTCCATCTCGGCTCGCTGTACCACGACGACGTGATCGACGAGTCCGATACGCGCCGCGGCGTCGAGACCGTCAACGCCAAGTGGGGCAACCTGCAGGCGATCCTCGCCGGCGACTTCCTGCTCGCGCGGGCGTCGGAGATCGCGGCGACACTCGGCACCGAGGTCGCCGGGTTGCTGGCGCACACGATCGGCCGGTTGTGCGAAGGCGAGATCGAGCAACTCCGCCACACCTACGACATCGGTCGGACCGAGACCAGCTATCTCGTGTCGATCGGTGGGAAGACGGCGTCGCTGTTCGGCACGGCCGCGCGCATCGGTGGGATCGTGGCCGGGCTCGATCGCACGACGATCGAAGCGCTCACCGACTGGGGCGTGGCCTACGGCATGGTCTTCCAGATCGTCGACGACATCCTTGACATCACGGACACGACCGAGGCGCTCGGCAAGCCGGCCGGCCACGACATGGTCGAAGGCGTGTACACACTGCCCGTGTTGCGCACGCTGGCCCTCGGACGTGCGGCCGGCGACGAGTTGGCGGCGCTGCTCGGTCAGCCGCTGGAGACACCCGAGCGGGACAAGGCGCTGGCGATCGTGCGGGCCAACGAGGGGGTCGGGAGTTCCGCAGCTGCGGCCCGGCAGTACGTGACGGCCGCCGAGACAGCATGCGCCGATCTGCCCGACGGCCCGGCCACCGACGCCCTGCGTGCGGCGGCCGGCACGCTGCTCGAGTCGGCGATCCTTTGCTGATGCGGCCGCCGCAGGCTCGTTCCTCGCCGGCGTGCCGGAC
>JALZMG010000350.1 GCA_030858325.1 Actinomycetota bacterium
GCCGACGGTCGCACGACCAGCGTCGTCGACCCGGCGATTGGCGAGGAGTACGCGACCGCCGCGCTGTCGGGCCCGGCCGACGTCGATGCCGCGATGCACGCTGCGGCCGCGGCGTTCGAGACGTGGCGGGACGCCACGCCGTCCGAGCGCTCGCTGGCGCTGTTCCGCATCGCCGACGCCGTGGAGGCGCGCGCCGACGAGCTCGTCGCCGTCGAGGTGCGCAACACGGGCAAGCCGATCGCGCTGACGACGTCGGAGGAGATCCCGCCGATGGTCGATCAGATCCGCTTCTTCGCCGCTGCCGCCCGCCACCTGGAAGGCAAGAGCGCCGGCGAGTACATGGCCGGACACACGTCGATGATCCGCCGCGAGCCCGTCGGCGTCGTCGCCCAGGTCGCCCCGTGGAACTACCCGATGATGATGGCCGTGTGGAAGTTCGCCCCGGCGATCGCCGCCGGCAACACCGTCGTGCTGAAGCCGAGCGACACGACGCCGGCGAGCACGACGCTGCTCGCCGAGATCGCCGCCGAGCACCTTCCGCCGGGCGTGCTCAACGTGATCTGCGGCGACCGCGACACGGGGCGGGCGATGATCGAGCACTCGACGCCGGCGATGGTCTCGATCACCGGTTCGGTGCGCGCCGGCATGGAAGTTGCCGCCAGCGCCGCGGCAGGGCTGAAGCGCGTCCACCTCGAACTCGGCGGCAAGGCGCCCGTCGTCGTCTTCGACGATGCCGATCTCGAATCGACGGTCGAGGGCATCTCCGTCGCTGGCTACTTCAACGCCGGACAGGACTGCACCGCCGCCACCCGCGTGCTGGCCGGACCGAAGGTGTACGACGACTTCGTCGACGCGCTGGCCGAGGCGGCGAGGGGGACGAAGACGGGGCTGCCCGACGACGACGACGTGCTGTACGGGCCGGTCAACAACTCCGACCAGCTGGCGAGGGTGACGGGGTTCGTCGAGCGCGCCCCTGACCACGCCCGCGTGCTCACGGGGGGCGCGCGCCAGGGTGACATCGGGTACTTCTACGCACCGACCGTCGTCGCCGACCTGCGCCAGGACGACGAGATGATCCAGCAGGAGGTGTTCGGGCCGGTCATCACGGTGCAGCGCTTCACCGACGAGGACGAGGCGGTGCGCTGGGCCAACGACGTGGAGTACGGCCTCGCCTCCAGCGTGTGGACGAAGGACTTCGGCCGGGCCATGCGCATGGCCAAGCGCCTCGACTTCGGGTGCGTTTGGATCAACACGCACATCCCGCTCGTCGCCGAGATGCCCCATGGCGGCTTCAAGCGGTCCGGCTACGGCAAGGACCTGTCGTCGTACGGTTTCGAGGATTACACGCGGATTAAGCACGTGATGGCCAACATCGAAAGCTGACCGACGAGCGTGACGGGAGCGGAGCGGGGAGGACTCGTGGAGACGACGGGCGGCGGCGAGGAACACATCGACGAGCGCGCCGATGTCATCGCACTGCAGCGCGTGCGCAAGCAGTTCGGCGACTTCGTCGCCGTGCGCGACGCCGATTTCACGATCGCCAGGGGCGAGTTCTTCGCCATGCTCGGCCCGTCGGGGTGCGGCAAGACGACGACGTTGAAGATGATCGCCGGGTTCGAACAACCGTCGGCCGGCAAGGTGCTGCTCGACGGCGTCGACGTCAGCCGCGTCCCGCCCTACCGGCGCAACGTCAACACGGTCTTCCAGCAGTACGCGCTGTTCCCGCACATGACCGTCGCCGAGAACGTCGCCTTCGGGCCACGTAGCAAACGTGTCCCCAAGCGGGAGTGCGCGCAGCGGGTCACGGAGATGCTCGACGTGGTGCGGCTCGCCGAGTTCGCCGCCCGCAAGCCGGCCCAGCTGTCGGGGGGCCAGCAGCAGCGCGTGGCGCTGGCGCGGGCGCTCGTCAACCTCCCCAGCGCGCTCCTGCTGGACGAGCCGCTCGCCGCGCTGGACTTGAAGTTGCGCGAGGCGATGCAGCTGGAGCTGAAGCGAATCCAGCGCGAGGTCGGCATTACGTTCGTGTTCGTCACGCACGACCAGGGCGAGGCGTTGACGATGAGCGATCGCATCGCCGTGATGTCCGAAGGGCGTGTCGAGCAAATCGGGACGCCGGAGGACATCTACCAGCATCCTGAGACGTTGTTCGTGGCCGGCTTCATCGGCTCGGCGAACCTGTTGCCAGGCACCGTCAGCGGCACCGACGGCGAGGACGTGACGGTGGACCTCGAGTGCGGCGTGACCGTGCGCTCCGGCAGCAGGCGCCCACCGGCCCTCGGCGATCCGGCGTCGGTGATGATCCGCCCCGAGCGGTTGCAGGTATCGGCCACACCGGGGGAGGACGGGCGCAGCCTCGAGGGGGTCGTCCAGCAGGTCGTGTTCCATGGTGCGGCGGTGCGGCTGCACCTCGCGCTGCGCGACGGCACCGAGGT
>JALZMG010000359.1 GCA_030858325.1 Actinomycetota bacterium
TCCGACGGGCGTATCTTCCCCAGCAACTGGGCGACGGGCGGCAGCACGAGCACCTCGATGCCGGCGTCGTGCAGCGGCGTCGCCAGCGCCTGCAAGCGATCGCCGGTGATGGAGGGGATGGCCACGAGCACGCTGGAGGCGCCGTAGCGCTGGGCCGTCGCCACGGCGTCGTCGCCGGTGCCGTGCACGGACAGCCCGCTGATGCGCAGGCGGGCCTTGCGGGGGTCGTCGTCGAGCAGCGCCACGGGGCGGTACGGGCTCTCCGGCGTGCGCAGCATGGTGCGCACGATCTGCGCGCCCGACTGCCCGGCGCCGAGGACGACCAGCGGCGCGGCCAGTAGCTCGGACGGGCGCAGGTGTCGCTCCTCGAGGAGACGGGCCACGTAGCGCACGACCGACGACAGCACGAGCGCGGCGAACACGGCGAGGAAGGGGACCGAGCGGGGGATCAGCGTGCCGCCGAACGTGCGGGCGGCGACGAAGAGGACCATCGAAACGATGGCCATCGCCGCGGCGACGACGCGCATCTCCTCGAAGCTGCCGTAGTGGAAGCGGCGGCGATACAGGCCGAGGGCGAGGCCGACGGTTCCCTGCGCCGCCACGGCGATCAGCGCGGCGACGAGGATCCCGGCCTCGTTGACCGAGCCGATGCGCATGTCGTAGCGCAGGAACGTGGCCGCGAACAGTGCGACGCACCACGACGCGGCGTCGGCGCCGAACTGCAGCTGGGGCAGCCAGCGCCGCCCGAACCCGCCGACCCGCGGCCGCCAACCCGGCCGTCCCAGTTCGATGCCTCCCGTCGGGGTGGCGTCCGCCACTACCGCTCCGCCGTCGTTCTTTGCCATCTGTCCGCCCAAGGATGTCCGCTCGCTTGCCCGGAGGACGCTACCCGATCCGCCGCCGCCTGCGTCGTGTGTCGATCCGGGACGCGCGTGTCAGCGCGCAGTGCCCGTCGTGGCGAGTTGTCGAGCCAGGTCCGCCACGAGCTCTCGGCGGGCGCGTCGATGTCGTGGCAGTGGGACCGAACGTCACGACCTTGCGGCGCAGCCACGTTGGGCCGCGCTGGCGCCAGGGGCACGAGCAGCGAGCTGAACGGTCCAGCGGCGGCCGAGATTCTCGTCGAGACTTGAGTCTCACGCCACGTCGACGTAGCGGCCAAGACTCAAGCGAGCGCCGTCGGCGAGGCAGGCGCGAACGTCCACGATCCACTCCAACCGACATCGACCATGTCACCCAGGCGCTCGAACGGAACACAGGAGGCGAAGAGTGGCCAAGCCGAAGTCGATCCAATGGCTCGAGCGGTAGACCGGAGAAACCATAGAGTTCGTGCCCGACCTGCCGGCTTCGGCGGAACGCCACCTGTCGGTGCGCGTCGACGATGAGCTGGCGGCGGGTCTGAACGCACTCGCTGCCGAGCGCGGCGTGACCGTCTCGCAACTGGTCCGTCAGCTCATCGGTGAGGTCGTGGCACAGCGGCAGGCCGCCGCCTCGCTCGATGCGGACGCATTGGCCGAGCGTCTGGCCGTCGATGTCGCAGAGGTCCGCCGCCGACTCACTGGGTGACAGCGCAGCAGTTCGCCCGACGTCCCTCCCCCGACGCCGCGCACGTCGACCGAGGCCAACGCGGCCGGCCGGTACCGTTGCTGGCCATGCCGCGGACGCCGGGGGACGTGCTCATCATCGGTGCCGGCGGGCACGCGCTGGTGTGCATCGAGGTCCTCCGCTCCGCCGGCGCCCGCGTTGCCGGGTGCGTCAGCTCCGACGGTCTGGCCGGTGCCGACCTGGCGCCGATGGGCGTGGACATGGCCGGGACGACCGATGACGTGGGTCGACTCGTCGCCGCCGGGACGACCGAGCTGTTCGTCGCCGTCGGCGACAACGACGCGCGTCGGCGCCTCACCGCTGCCGCCTGCGCCGACGGTGGACGGTTGGTCGTCGCCGTCAGCGCGGACGCGGTGGTCTCGCCGACCGCCGCCATCGGCGACGGTGCGCTGGTCATGCCCGGTGCGGTCGTCAACGCGCAGGCCTCCATCGGTGCCGGCGCCATCGTCAACACGAATGCCACCGTCGAGCACGAGTGCCGCGTCGGCGACTTCGTCCACCTCGCACCGCGGTCCGTCCTCGCCGGCAGGGTGGTGGTCGGCGACGGCGCGCTCGTCGGCGTCGGCGCCTGTGTCGCGC
>JALZMG010000363.1 GCA_030858325.1 Actinomycetota bacterium
CGGGCATCCTCGGCGTGAATCGCTGGGGCCGGCACGGCCGACCGCTGTCGAATCAGCTCGTTGCCGTCGTATCCATGGGCATGGTGCCCATCATGTGTCCATGGTCGAATCCATGGTCGAATCCATCGTCGTGTCGCCCGTCGGGTCCTCCGCCGGATCGTCGTCGTCGTCGCCACAGGCGGCAAACGCCGTGACCGCCAAGGCGGCGATGGCCATCGAGGCCAGCTTGTTCCTACGCATTGTTCTCGTCCTTTCCACGCTGCTGCCCGCTGGACTGCACCGTACCGCAGCAACCTGTTACGTAAACGTCATCTTGTAACAATGTGACCAGGGTCACGAGAGACGCGCCGTTCAGCTGCAGCCGCTCGTGCTCCCGCAGCTGGGGCAGGCGTGGCACGAACCGGAGCGGATCATCGTCACGCCGCACTGCATGCACATCGGCGCATCGAGGTGACGGATCACGCCGGCGGCCGGGGTGTTGTCGACAGGTGTCGGGACGGACGTGCCCAGCTCCATGTGCCGGGCCAGCTCGTCGGCGGACGGCACCGACTTCGGATCGGCGACCATCTCCGAGCCGGTGATCGTCTGCACGACGGACTCGTCGACACCCGGCAATGTCGGCTGCTTGCGCTCGTCGATCGTGAAGATGCCGAGCTCGGCGCGCTCGTCGACGTTCAAGTACTCGATCGCCAGGCGGCGGAAGAGGTAGTCCATGATTGACGTGGCGAAGCGGATGTCCGGGTCGTCGGTCATGCCGGCCGGCTCGAAGCGCATATTCGTGAACGCCTCGACGAACGCCCGCAGCGGCACGCCGTACTGCAGGCCGTAGGAGATCGACTTGGCGAAGGCGTCCATGATCCCGGCCAGCGTCGAGCCCTGCTTGGACACGGTGAGGAAGATCTCGCCGGGCCGGCCGTCGTCGTACTCGCCGATCGTGGCGAAACCCTTGCAGTCGGCCACCCGGAACTCGAACGTCCGCCCCCTGCGGCTGCGCGGCAGCTTCTGGCGCAGCGGCCGGTGGACGATCCTCTCGACCACCTTCTCCACCGTCGCCGCGACGGCCGCAGCTGCGCCCTCCCCGTGCTTGGCGTCGCCCTTCTTGGCTGTCGACAGCGGCTGGCCGACCTTGCAGTTGTCGCGATAGATGGCAACGGCCTTCAGGCCGAGTTCCCAGGACAGCTGGTGCAGCGCCTCGACGTCTTCGACGCTCGCCGCCTCCGGCATGTTCACGGTGTTGTGGTTGACGATCCCGTTGCCGACGAACGCCTGGTTGGCAGGAACGGACACGTCGTACACGTCCCGCTGACCAGCGTCCTCCACGCTCGACACGGGCGACAGGTGCAGCTCGTCGTCGAGGAGCTGGCGCACCCATCGCGGGACGGCGGCGCCGGCGGCGATCGCCCGCTCGACGGTCCTGCGCGTGACATGCTGCGTCCGATCGTCGCGCAGGAACGCGAAGTCAGCGCGGATTTTGCCTTCCGCGCGCCGACCCGGGCGACCGACCGGCAGCATCGCATGCAGGACACGTGGCGAGATCGGCACGAGGTCTGCCGTGTCGCGGTGCGGGATCGGCAACGCGAGGAGCTGCCGGGCGCGGGCCTGCTTGCCCGGCTCGATGAACGGGACCAGTGCGCACAGTCGCCGCGCGTTTTGACCGGTCGCGTAGACCTCGTCGTAAGTCGTGCCGTTCTGGACGTTGCGTTTGCCGATGCGGCTGTGGACGATCCCGAGGTTCGTCAGCACGGCCTGCAGGTCGTCGAGCATGCCGGGCGAATCGCTGCAGATCGCCCACTTCGGAGCCGTGGCCACCGTCATGTCGGCATCGAGCGACAGCCCGTCG
This sequence comes from Actinomycetota bacterium, assembly GCA_030858325.1. Lineage (GTDB taxonomy): Bacteria > Actinomycetota > Acidimicrobiia > Acidimicrobiales > Ilumatobacteraceae > JALZMG01. The sequence goes on from JALZMG010000363.1 coordinate 1,841, forward strand.
AGGAAGGCGAGCACCATGTGGCGCGGTGAGCGCAGCACGGCATCGGGGATCCGCTTGCTCGAGGCGCGAGCGCCCGAACCGAGGTGCTCGAGGAACTCGACGGCGGTCTTCGACGAGACCGCGACGTCCGGACAACGCACGCCGTCGTCGACGATCTTGGCGACGACCCCGAAGACCCGACGCCATGCGTCGATCACCTTCACCCGCACCTCCGGGACCGAGTTCGTGATGCGGATCGTCCATGTCGAGCGGACGGTGCATCCTTCGGCGGCATACGCACCGAGCAGGAAGGCGAGATCCTCTGTCATCTCGGACGGGATGGTGACGGCCTTCTGGCTGCCGTACAGCGGGCTCGGGCGGAAGTCGTCGAACCGTGCCGGCAGGTTGGCCCACAGCTCGGCGCCGTACTTCGTCGCCACCAGCTCGCCCCGCTCGATCTCGTCCAAGCGCCGCCAGTCGAAGCCTTCTTCGGTGGCTACGAGCAGGCGGTGGTTGCCTGTACCCGTGACGGTGTGGCCGCTGCGCAGCTGCACGCGGCGCACGGGACGCCGGCCGCCGAAGTAAAATCCATCGGTCTTCTTGGCGCCCTCGAGCGAGTCGACCTCGATGATCTCGTCCCGGAACGTGTCGGCGGCCTCGCCCCGGTGCAGCGAGGCGATGCGCACGAGCCCGTCAGCCGTTGGCAGCAACGTGTCACCGGTGACGCACTTGCTGATGGCCCCCGACAAGAACGGTTGCACGGCGCCCATCATCCGGACGTGGCCCTCGTAATGGATCGTGTTGTCGCCCATCGAGCAGGCGAACACCGGATAGTGCTCGGCGGCCAGATGAGGCGCCCCGAGGATCGACTTCTCGGTGTCGATGTAGGCGACGATGTCGTCGACCTGGGCGGCGTCGTATCCGAGCCGGCGAAGCGCCCGCGGAATCGTCTGATTGACGATCGACATCGTCCCGCCGCCGACGAGCTTCTTCATCTTTACAAGCCCGAGATCCGGCTCGATACCAGTCGTATCACAATCCATCATCAACCCAATAGTTCCGGTCGGCGCCAAGACGCTGGCCTGTGAATTGCGCACGCCGTGCTCCTCGCCGTCGCGCATGGCGGTCTCCCACGCCTCCTGGCCGGCACGCAAGAGGTCGGCGGGGACGGCGTCGACTCCGTCGATGGCGTAGCTGGCGTCCCGGTGCATCTGCAGCACGCGCAGCATGTGCTCCTCGTTCTCGGCGAACCCGGCGAACGGGCCCATGCGGCTCGCCGTGCGGGCGCTGGTGGCGTACGAGTGCGCGGTCAACAGCGACGTGATCGCCGCCGCCCACGCCCGGCCCTCCGCCGAGTCGTACGGCAGGCCGAGCGCCATCAGCATCGCCCCGAGGTTGGCGTAGCCGATGCCCAGCTGGCGGAAGTCACGGCTCGTCTCGGCGATCTGCGGCGTCGGGTAGTCGGCGCGTCCAACGAGGATCTCCTGCGCCGTGAACACCATCTCCACCGTGTGCCGGAACGCATCAATGTCGAACTGGCCGTCGGTGTCGAGATATTGCAACAAATTAATGGAAGCTAGATTGCAAGCGCTATTATCCAAATGAACGTATTCAGAGCACGGGTTACTCGCATTGATGCGACCGGTTGTGGCCGCCGTGTGCCAGCGGTTGATGGTCGTGTCGAACTGCAGGCCGGGGTCGGCGCACTCCCATGCCGCCTGGGCGATCTGGCGCCACAGGTCACGGGCCCGCACACTGCGCATGACCTCGCCGGTGGTCACGGCCACGAGGCCCCAGTCGGCGTCCTCGCGCACGGCCTGCATGAACTCGTCGGTCACGCGCACGGAGTTGTTGGCGTTCTGGTACTGGACGGAGAACGAGTCCGCACCGTCGAGGTCCATGTCGAAGCCGTTGTCGCGCAGCACGCGCGCCTTGCGCTCCTCTTTGACCTTGCACCAGATGAGCTCCTCGACATCCGGGTGATCGGCGTTGAGGACGACCATCTTCGCCGCCCGCCGTGTCTTGCCGCCGGACTTGATCGTCCCCGCCGAGGCGTCGGCGCCGCGCATGAAGCTGACCGGCCCGGACGCCGTGCCGCCGCCCTGCAGCAGCTCGGCGCTGGAGCGGATTCGGGAGAGGTTGATGCCGGAACCGGAGCCGCCCTTGAAGATGACGCCCTCCTCCCGGTACCAGTTGAGGATCGAGTCCATCGTGTCGTCGACGGCGAGGATGAAGCAGGCGCTGGCCTGTTGAGGCACGCCCTTGACGCCGATGTTGAACCACACCGGGCTGTTGAACGCCGCCCGCTGCGTCACGAGGATGAACTTCAACTCGTCACGGAACGTCTCGGCCTCGGCGTCGTCGACGAAGTACCCGCCCTCGCGTCCCCACGTCGTGATCGTGTCGGCGACGCGGTCGATCACCTGGCGCAGCGACGACTCCCGCTCGGCCAGGCCGAGCGTGCCGCGGAAGTACTTCTGGGCGACGATGTTCGTTGCGTTCACCGACCACGTGACGGGGAACTCGACGTCGAGCTGCTCGAACGCGACCGAGCCGTCTTTCCAGTTCGTGATGCGCGCGTCGCGGCGTTCCCACACGACTTCGTCGTACGGGTCGACGCCGGCCGACGTGAACAGCCGGTCGAGACCAAGAGCGAGACGTTCGGACGCCAGTGACATATCGACTTCTCCTTCAACCACCGGCGGCCTGCCGGTCTTCCGCAGTCGGGCCTGAGACACAAGATGTAGTGGGCACCTCCCCCGGCGTGCGCCACCTGTCCCTAGATGTTGTGGTGATCACCCGGGGAGAACAGATTACACCACTGTAGTTACGACGATGTCAACATCTTCCCCAGGATTGTCCGTGACCTGGGCCGGAGCCCCCATCGGCTCCGGCTCCGGCGTGCGGTGCGACCATCACAGGTCAGGGACATTTTCGATCCCACGCCTCCGCCCCCACTGCGTTCGGCAGTCATCCGCGTGGCGCACCGCGCGCCGGCACGGTGGACCAACCTAGACACCGCACCCTGTGGGCAGGAAGAGGCACAACCCTGTGAATTTCGCTGCGGCGCGCCGGCTGCTCGCACGCCAGTGCCATCATCTCCGCCATGCGCCGCGTGCTCCCGGAACCGGCCGGGTCGACGAACCCCGACGAGCTCGCCGCCGGCACGCGCCGGCGCATCGGGCCGCGGCCATGGGTCGGGCTGTGCATGGTTGTCAGTCTGGACGGCACGACCGTCGTCGACGGCCGCTCCGGCGGGCTGTCCACGGCCAATGACGCAGCATTGCTCGGTGCCCTTCGGCGCGCCGCCGACGTCGTGCTCGTCGGCGCGGGCACCGTGCGCGGTGAGGGGTACGGTCGGCCCAAGCGGCGCGGACTGCGCATCGGCGTCGTGACGGCGACAGGCGCCGTGGACGTGACGAGCGACCTCTTCGAGAGCGGTAGCGGCTTCCTCGTCATGCCCGAAGACGGCCCACCCGCCCCGCCCGGCCGGCGCCGCGCCGTGGACATCGTGCGCGCCGGCACCGGCCGCGTCGACGTTGCGCTGGCCCTCGCCAGGCTGGACCAGGTCATGGCGCCGCCCGTGTTCGCCCAGGTCGAGGGCGGGCCGCGGCTCAACGCCACGCTGCTCGACGCCGGCTGCGTCGACGAACTCAACCTGACGATCTCCCCCGTCCTTGCCGGCGGCCGAGGGCCGCGGCTGACGGCGGGCGCCGACGCTGCGCTCGTCGGCTACGACCTCGTCCACCTGGCCACCGACGACGAGTCGTTCCTCTACGGCCGCTGGCACCGCCGGCGCCTGTGAGCGGCCCCGGCAGGTCAGCCGCCGGCGCCCAGCTTGGTCAAGAGCTCGATCTCCCGGTGGAAGTCGGCGGCTGCGTCGAAGTGCTTGTAGACACTGGCGAAACGCAGGTAGGCGACCTCGTCGAGCGTGCGCAGCCGGTCGAGCACGGCGAGGCCGATCTGCGCACTCGACACGATCCCGCCGGACAGGCGCAACCCGTCCTCGACCGACTCGGCCAGCTCCTCGACGGACGTCGCCGACAGTGGGCGGCCCTTCGTCGCTGCGGCGATGCCGGCGGACACCTTGGCCCGCTCAAACGGCTCCTGGCGCCCGTCGCTCTTGGCGACGAGCAGTGTGACCTCGTCGACGCGCTCGAACGTCGTGAAGCGGTAGCCGCAGGCCAGGCACTCGCGGCGGCGGCGGATCGCCGCGCCTTCTTCCGCCAAGCGCGAGTCGACGACCTTGGTGTCGTCGGCCTGGCAGGCGGGGCAATGCACCCGGCAAGGTTACGGCAGGTGGACGAGCTGGCCGGCCTGGATCATCGTGGCGCCGCCGTTGCGGTCGATCAACGCGTCGAGGTACGTGCGCAGCGACACCTCACCCCGATGCTGCTGGGCGATGCCCCACAACGTGTCACCGGGCTCGGCGCGCACCGTGGCCTCGATCGGTGTGGCCGTCCCGGTCCCGGCGGCGGAGGCAGGCACGTCGCCGGGACCGGTCAGGACACCTTGAACGCCGAGCACGCCGGCGGCGAGCACGGCCATCACCACGACCGTCCGCCGCCGGCGATACGTCGTCGCGCTGGGCGGGACGCGGCGAGGCGGCGCGGCATGCAGCTTCGTCCTGGCGACGCGGCGCACGTTCGGTGCGGAGAGGGCGGCAGTCATGAGCGCTCCTGGGGAGTCGTGGTGTGGTTGCTGCTCGGAGTACATCCGTTCGTGGAACACACGTACGTGGAACAACCGTTCGCAGTCAACCAGAACGAGCGTTCGTCGTCAACGGGGTCCAGAACAAATGTTTGACTTTCCCTCCGAACGCTCGTACGATGGTCGCATGGCAGATACGAAGATCACCCCCCGTCAGCGGCAGGTGCTGACGTTCATCGAGAAGCAGACCCGCGAACGCGGCTACCCACCGTCGGTACGCGAGATCGGCTCGGCCGTCGGATTGACGTCGCCGTCGACCGTCCACAGCCATCTCAACACGCTGCAACGGCTCGGCTACCTACGCCGCGACCCGACCAAGCCACGCGCCATCGAGGTGCGCTGGGACCCGAACTCGGGTGCCGTGATGGAACGCCGGCCGGTGCGCCACGTCCCGCTCGTCGGCGACGTCGCCGCCGGCACCGACGTGCTCGCCGAGGAGAACGTCGAGGAGGTGCTCCCCGTGCCCGCCGACTTCACTGGCGATGGCGAGCTGTTCATGCTGCGCGTGCGCGGCGACTCGATGATCGAGGCCGGCATTCTGGACGGCGACTTCGTCATCGCCGTGCAGCAGGCGACGGCGGCCGCCGGCGACATCGTCGTCGCTGGCATCCCCGGCGGCGAGGCGACCGTGAAGCGCTTCAGCCGGACCGCCGAAGCGATCGTCTTGACGCCGGCCAACTCCTCGATGGAGCCGATGACGTTCCCCCCCGACGAGGTCTCCCTCTACGGCCGCGTCGTCACCGTCATGCGCCGCCTCTAGTGATGCGGCCGGCCGCAGACCGCTGCGCTGTTCGTCAAGGCGGCGTCGGCGGCGGCAGTTGGCCGCCGCGTCCTGGCCCCCAGCCCGACGGCGGTGGTGGAGGCATCGGACGCGGTCCAGGCGCGCCGCTCGGTGGCCACGTGTACGGAGGGTTCGGCGGGACCTGGGCGTACGGCGGGGCGATCGGTGGCGGGTGGCCCGGCATCGGCTGCCACGACCGCTGGTCAGGGCCGGCCGGCGTCGCCGTCCTCTGGCGCCCGGCCAACGCGGCGAACAGGCCCGCACCGAGCGCGACGAGCAGCGCGAGGAACGCCCCGACGCGCATCGCCGTCACCCCTTGCGCCGGATCTCGCCCGACGCGCACCACGATGTCGTCGACGTTGGAGTCGACGGTCACCGTGTAGTCGCCGGTCTCGCCGATACGTGCCGTGCGCACCGCTGCGCCGCGTGATCCACCCTGGTCGTAGGACGGCTCGCTGACGCGGTCGAGGTCCAGTTCGTCGCCGTTGTCGTCGCGCAGCGTGATGCTGACCCTGGGCAGGACGTCGCCGTCGTAGTCGTAGTCGCGTTCCTCGGCGCCGCAGTCGCCGTCGATGCTGTCGATGTCGCCTCGTGTCTCGACGAAGAACGTGAATGTCCCCGTTCGCTCGAACGCCAGCGTCGTGTCGCAGCCGACGGGAGCCGGGGCCAGGTCGGCGACGGCGTCGCCGTACCGCTTCCCCGCCAGCAGCCAGAGGGCGACGGCGGTGACCAGCGCCACGCCGGCGACGATCACGGCGACCGTGCGGGCCGGCGACGCCGACCGCTGCCCGCCACCGCCGCCCGGCTCCTGCGCGAAGTGCGTCACCGCCACCTACACCCCCAGCCGCCCGGCGACCAGCTCGATCCGATCGTCAGGTTGTACCACGGCGACGCGCACGTAGTTCCGCACGCCGGCACCGTAGAACTCGCCCGGGCTGACCAGCGCTCCCCCGGCGGCAGCGAGGCGCCCGGCGTAGGCCCAACCGTCCTCGACCGGGAACCACAGGTAGAAACCGCCGGCCGGCAGCGCCACCGGCTCACCCGACCACGCGCCGAGGATCTCGGCCGTGCGCACGAGTCGCCGCCGATACCGCTGACGTTGCTCCTCCACGTGCGCGTCGTCCTCGAGCGCGACGACGCCGGCCGCCTGGGCCGGACCGGGCACCATCATCCCGACGTGCTTGCGGATCTCCTGCAGGTAGCGCACCAGGTCGTGGTCACCCGCGTAGTGGGCCACCCGCGCGCCGGCCAGGTTGGACCGCTTGGACAGCGAGTGCACGGCGACGACGCCGTCCAACCCGTGCTCGAGGATCGAGCGGCCGCGGCCCTGCCACGTGAACTCGACGTAGCACTCGTCGGAGAACACCGGTACACCGTGGTGGCGCCCCCACGCGGCGACCGCCCCGAGGTCGTCGACCGCACCGGTCGGATTGCCGGGGCTGTTCACCCACAGCGCCAGGGCGCGGTCGGCGTCGCCGGGAGCGATCGTGTCCAAGCCGAGGCAACCGTCGGCCGTCATCGCCACCGGCACCGGGCGGCAGCCGGCGAGGATCGCGCCCATCTCGTACGTCGGGTAGGACACTGCCGGGTAGAGGATCGTGTCGCGATCCGGGCTGCGCAGCTGCAACCACTGGGGCAGTGTCCCGACGAACTCCTTGCTGCCGACGCTGGCCCCGATGGCCCCCGGGTCGACGTCGATCTCGAACCGCCGCCGCAGCCAGCGGGCGACGGCCTCGCGTAGCGCCACCGTGCCGATGCTCGCGGGATAGCCCCGCTCTGCACCTGAGGTGGAGAACGCTTCGACGACGGACGCCGGCGGCGCATCGACGGGCGTGCCGATCGACAAGTCGACGACGCCGCCGTCGTGGCAGGCGGCGACCGGAACGAGCCGGTCCAGCCGGTCGTACGGGTATGGCGGCGGGACGAACCCGGACGCCGCCGTCACGAGCCGACGACGAACTCGGCCAGGCGCCCCGCCGACGCGTCGGACAGCCTGGCCCGGACGCGCAGGCCCTCCGGCAACGACGTCGTCGACACGACCTCACCTTCGCGATGGATGGACGCCAGGACGTCGCCGCGCTCGAACGGGACCTGCAACTCGACGATGGCGGAGATCGAACGCAGCCGGTCGGCGAGCACGCGCAGGAACGTCTCGATCCCCTCCCCGCTGGTGGCGCTGAGCGCGACCGAGCCCGGATGCTCTTCGGCCAGCCGCTTGGCCTCGCCGGGGGCCAGGTCGGCCTTGTTGAACACGAGCAGTTCCGGCACACCAGCGGCGTCGATCTCGGCGAGGACCTGGCGCACGGCGTCGATCTGGCCGTCCGGGTCGGCGGCACTGGCGTCCACGACGTGGACCAGGTAGTCCGCTCGTGATGCCACCTCGAGCGTGCTCTTGAACGACTCGACCAGCCCGTGCGGCAGCCGCCGCACGAAGCCGACGGTGTCGGTGAGGAGCACCGGTTCGCCTCCGGGCAGCGCCAGCCGCCGGGTCGTCGGATCGAGCGTGGCGAACAGGCGGTCCTCGGTCAGCACCCCGGCATCGGTCAGCGTGTTCAACAGTGTCGACTTGCCGGCGTTCGTGTATCCGACGATGGTGACGGCGCCGAGCCCGCTGCGGTCACGTTGCTGGCGCTGCAGGCCGCGCGTGTGCCCGAGTTCGACGAGCTCGGTCTCCAGCGTCGCCAGGCGTCGGCGGATGCGCCGCCGCTCGACTTCCAACTTCGTCTCGCCGCCACCGAAGCGGGTCCCCACACCGCCGCGCTGCTGGGACAGCCTGGCGTCGGCGCCGCGCCGCAACCGCGGCAGCCGGTAGCGCAGCAGGGCCAGTTCGACCTGGGCCTTGCCTTCGGGCGTGCGTGCGTTCTGGGCGAAGATGTCGAGGATCACGGCGGTCCGGTCGATCGCCGTGCGCCCGAGCAGCTTCTCCAGGTTGAACTGTTGCGCCGGGCTCAGCTCGTTGTCGAACACGACGGTGTCGGCGTCGACGGTGAGGCACAGCTCGTGCAGTTCGGCGGCCTTGCCCTTGCCGATGAACCACGTGTGGTCGGGACGGTCGCGGCGCTGCACGACCTGCCCGACGACATCGGCGCCGGCGGTGTCGATGAGCGCGGCGAGCTCCTCCAGGCTGGCCTCGGTCATCTCGTCCGTCGAGCCGGGGAACGTGACGCCGACGAGCACGATGCGCTCGCGGATCGAGCGCTCGATGAGCGTGGCCCCGAGGGCTTCGTTGTACGGATTGCTCACGGGCTCACGTCCTCAGCGGGGGATCTCGACGGTGCCGACGTAGGTCGCCGGCCCGGTCAGCGTGACGGATCCGGTGACCGGTCGGTGTAGGGCCACCTTCGCGCTGCCACCGTCCATGTGCACAACGATTTCCGATGCGCCGGCGGGCACGAGGCCCCACTGCGCGGCGGCCCATGCAGCCGCGCAGGCGCCAGTCCCGCAGGCGGCGGTGATGCCGGCGCCACGCTCGTGCACGCGCATCGTGATCGCATGCGGCTCCGGGCCGGGCTCGATGACCTCGAGGTTGACGGAGGGCACCTTGGCGCCGAGGGCCAGCAGGTCGACGGCGGCGACGTCGTCGACACCGACGACGCTGTGCGGGTTGCCGAGCCCGAGGTGGGCGACGGGGCGGTCGGGGTAGGTGCCCAGCGCAGCCCAGCCGGCGGGCTCGGCGAGCGTCTCGACCGGACCCATGTCGACGCTGGCCTCGATCGTCGCCGGGTCCTCAGTCGGCCGCATCGTCACGAGGCGCTCGCCGGCGTCGGTGAGGATGCGCAGTTCGGTGTCCGCACGGCGCCGGACGGTGGCCAGCGCCTGGGCGAAGCAGCGGATGCCGTTGCCGCTCATCTCGGCGCGGCTGCCATCGGCGTTGTACAGCACCATCTGCGCCGCCTGCCGCTGCGCACTCTCGGCGACGAGCAGTCCGTCGGCGCCGATGCCCCGGCGGCGGTCGCACAGGCGACGGGCCAATGCCGGCAGGTCCTCGACGTGCGGGTGGAAGACGACGAGGAAGTCGTTGCCGAGCCCGTGGTGTTTCGTCAGCGTGAGGGAGGTCGTCATGCGCGCAGGGCGTCGATCACGGCCGGCACCACCTCGGCGACCGGGTCGCGGTCAATGTCGATCCAGCGTATGCGACCGTCACGGCGGAACCACCGCTCCTGGCGGACGGCGAACTGCCCGGTCCTGGTCGCGATGGCGGCGACGGCCTCGTCCAGCGGGCAGCGACCTTCGAGATGGTCGAGCAGCTCCTTGTACCCGAGCGCCTGGCGCGCCGTCGGTGACAGTCCGGTGACGGCAAGGCGCGCCACCTCGGCGAGCAGGCCGGCGCCCATCATCTGCTCGACGCGCCGGGCGACGCGGGCGCGCAGTACATCACGTCGCCAGCGCATGCCGATCAGCGCGGCAGCGGTCGGTGGGTACGCGGCGACTCCCGGGCCGTACGACCTGAACGGGCGGCCACCGCCGATCGTCACCTCGAGCGCGCGCACGATGCGCCGCCGGTTGGACTGCTCGACGCGTGCGGCCGCCGCAGGATCGAGCGCGCCGAGGCGGTCGTGGAGCGCGCCGAGCGGTGCCCCGGCATCCAGCTCGGCCTTG
>JALZMG010000370.1 GCA_030858325.1 Actinomycetota bacterium
GCGAACTCGAGCGTCAGCTCGGCGTTGATGTCGGCCCCGCGGCGCGGTCCGACGCCGGACGCTGCCCCGGTCCGGCCACCGCGGTTGCGGAACATCTGGCCGAGCAGGTCACCGAGGCCGGCGCCGCCCATGTCGTCGACGTTGAACGCGAACCCGCCGCCGCCCGGCCCAGGCCCGCCCACACCCGGCCCGAGCCGGCGGACCTCGTCGTACTCGGCCCTTTTCGCTTCGTCGCCGAGCACGTCGTAGGCCGCCGAGACGGCTTTAAAACGTTCCTCGGCGGCGCTGTCGCCGGGGTTCTTGTCCGGGTGGAGCTGGCGGGCGAGCTTGCGGTACGCCTTCGTGATGTCCTTGGCGCCGGCCGTCTCGGCGACACCGAGGATGGCGTAGTAGTCCTTCTCGAACCACTCCCGCTGGGCGGCCATGTCAGCCCTCTTCGGCGTGGCGGTCGGCGGTGCGGACCATCGCCGGGCGCAGCGTGCGACCGTTCCATCGGTAGCCGCTGCGCAACACCTCGGCGACGACGACTTCGCCTCCGTCTCCCGCTTCGTGAGCCACGGCGTCGGCGAGGTTCGGGTCGAACGGCTGGTTGTCCAGGTTCAGTGTCTCCAGCCCTTGCTTGCGTAGCTCGCCGAGCATGACGGTCAGCAAGGGGCCGATCTCTTCGGGGTGGCGCAGGTACGCCGCCTCGGCGGCGTCGAGCACGGGCAGCAGCGCCTCGGCCAGCCGGCCGCTGGCGCGGTCGGCCTCGTCGCGGATCTGGCCCTGGACGCGCTTGCGGTAGTTCTCGAAGTCCGCCTGCACGCGCTGGGCGAGGTCCTTGTAGGTGTCGCGCTCCTCGCTCAGCTCGCGGATCTCGGCGGCGATCTCCGACGCCAACTCCTCGGTGTCGTCGACGTCGCCGGTGTCGTCGCCGGCCGTGGCGACGGCGTCCTCGAGTCCGCCCGCGTCGACGTCGTCGTCAGCCCCGTCGGGGTCCCGCGGCGACGGCTGCTGTGGTGGCGTCGCGTCGTCGTCGTGCGGCGCCGTCACGACTGTTCCTTCGGCTCCTCGTCGACGATCTCGGCGTCGACGATCTCGTCGTCGGCCGCACCGGCATCGGCGTCGGTCTGACCGGAAGCGGACGTGCCCGCGGCGTTGGAGTCGCGAGCCGCCGCCTCGTACAGCTTCTGGCTGAACGCCTGGCTGGCCGACATCAGCGTCTCGCTGGCCGTCTTGATCGCCGCCGTGTCGTTGCCCTGGAGGGCCTGCTTGAGGTCGGCGAGCGGCGTCTCCACGGCGGTCTTCTCCTCCGCCGGGACGTTGTCGCCCTGGTCACGCAGCACCTTCTCGGTCTGGTACACGAGCGAGTCGGCGTTGTTGCGGACCTCGGCCTCCTCACGACGCTGGCGGTCCTCCTCGGCATGCGCCTCGGCGTCTTTGACCATCCGCTCGATGTCGTCTTTGGGCAGCGTCGACTGACCGCTGATGGTCATCGACTGCTCCTTGTTCGTCGCCCGGTCCTTCGCCGACACGTGGACGATGCCGTTGGCATCGATGTCGAACGTGACCTCGATCTGCGGCATGCCCCGCGGCGCCGGCGGCAGGTCGACGAGTTGGAACTTACCGAGCGTCTTGTTGAACGTCGCCATCTCCCGCTCGCCCTGCAGCACGTGGATCTCGACGGAGGGCTGCATGTCCTCGGCCGTCGTGAACACCTCGGTGCGCCGGGTGGGGATGGTCGTGTTGCGCTCGATCAGCTTCGTCATCACGCCGCCCTTCGTCTCGATGCCGAGCGACAGCGGGGTGACGTCGAGCAGGAGGACGTCTTTGACGTCGCCGCGCAGCACGCCGGCCTGGACGGCGGCGCCGACGGCAACGACCTCGTCGGGGTTGACCGACTTGTTCGGCTCCTTGCCGGTGAAGCTGGTGACCAGGTCCTGCACGGCGGGCATGCGCGTGGAGCCGCCGACGAGGATGACGTGGTCCAGGTCGCCCTTGTTGACGCCGGCGTCTTTGAGCGCCTGCTCGAACGGGACCCGGCAGCGCTCGATGAGGTCGGCCGTCATCTCCTGGAACTTGGAGCGGCTGAGCGACTCGTCGAGGTGCAGCGGTCCGTCGGCCGTGGCCGTGATGAAGGGCAGGTTGATCTGCGTTTGCTGCACCTGGCTGAGCTCGATCTTGGCCTTCTCGGCGGCCTCCTTGAGGCGCTGCGCGGCCATGCGGTCGTTGGCCAGGTCGACGCCGTGGGCGGACTTGAACTGCTGGACGAGCCAGTCGATGACGCGCTGGTCCCAGTCGTCGCCACCGAGT